>CAZVVF010000558.1:0-3926 GCA_964630575.1 uncultured Burkholderiales bacterium
ACCGGGAACCAGCCCGGCTCGAGTGCACAATCCCCCGCGCTTGGCCTGCAGGGTCACCGCTTCCACAACATCGGGATGAGCGAACCCAAGGCCGAAGACTCCGCCGCCGCCGACGCAATCGAAAATTTTCTGGCCATCTGGGGAGTAGACATACTTGCCTTCTCCTCGCCACTCGACGAAGGCAGAATCCATGATCCGCTGAGCCTTCGCGATAAAGGAATGATGCAGTCCTCGATCACCTTGCCCGTTTCTGACAATATGATCTCGGCTTCCTCTTTGCTAACAGTATCATCCTTGGTTAGGTGAGTGGGTAAATATTTGCTCATCATCGCTCCTTCTAAAAGTGCCGCTTCGTGGCGCGCAACCTCGCGACCTAGTTCCCGTCCGCGAACGGTCTTGAGCCAGAACGGAATAGGTTCCGCAATCTAGCCATCGATTAGGGCGCTCGAAGACCTTATTCAGCAAAGAACTGTTGTTTCCGCCAAGATTGAATAGCAATTTTCGCAGGCGAGACCCGACCCGAAAGCTCTCTAGGCCAAGGGTTACACCAGGCCCAAAGAGCGCTGACGGACAGGCCCGATGCTACATCGCCACCATAGCGACTGAGTTCACGTTGACCTTAGGAGCGATCTCGTTCCAACTCAGCAGAACCAAGTTGGGGAAAGAGCGCTCAGTAAGCTTGCGCAAAGCTGGCCGTATAGGCGGGGAGGTCAAGAGTATGGGTTGCAGCCCTTTTTCTTGGAGGGCTTCGACCTCGTTGGAAATGGCTTGCAAAATCTCCTGACCTACGTTGGGGTCGATGGTGAGGAAAGAACCCTGCTCCGTCCGCTGGATCGAAGCCTGAACGGTTTGCTCGATACCTGGATCAAGAGTGATAACGTTGATGGTTCCTTCGTTGTTCTGATACTCTTTACAGATAGACCGGGCCAAGGCCACCCGGGTAAACTCGGTGAGCATTTCGGGGTCTTTGGTCATATTCACGTTGTCGGCCAAGGTCTCCAAGATGGTCACCAAGTCGCGAATAGAGACCCGCTCTTTCACCAGGTTCTGCAGCACTTTCTGCACTTCGCCAAGTTGCAGACCATCCGGTATAAGCTCCTTGATAACCGCAGGGTGAGTCTTCTTGATGGTGTCGATGAGAGCTTGAACTTCCTGACGTCCGAGAAGCTCCGAAGCGTGAGTTCTCACGACCTCGGTCAATTGGGTCGCCACAACACTCACAGGGTCAAAAATCATACAACCGTAACGCTCAGCGTCGCCGCGCTGTTCTGGCGAGATCCAAACACCGGGCATCCCATACGTCGGGTCAACGGTCTTGATTCCCCGCAGGTTCTTAAGCTTCTCCTCAGGACCGATGGCCAGAAACTGGTTCACCTGAACTTCACCCTGAGCCACTTCGATCTCTTTGATCTTAATCACGTAAGTATTGGGCTTTAGTTGAAGATTGTCCCGAAAACGTACACCGGGAACAACGATACCCAACTCCATAGCAACGTGCCGTCGAATCGAAGTCACACGCTCCAGGAGCTTGGCTCCCTCACGCGGGTCCACCAGGGACAGCAACCCACGACCAACCTCGAGGCTGATAGCGTCCACTTGCATGAGCTGAACAACGCTCTCGGGCTTTTTGGCTCCTGCGTCAGAACCGCCACCGCCGGCTGCGGCACCTGCGGCGCCGGGAGCACCACCACCGGCTGCGGCTCCACCACCTCCGGGTGCGTCGGGCAAACCTTCTCCCAGGTCATCATCGAGTTTCGAGCGACCCAACACCATACCAAAATAGTAGAAAAAGGCTGCCAGCCCGATAAACGGGATGGGAGGAAACGGGAGCACACCAGTCACGCCCATAACTCCGACCATCGCCATAAATCCCGAGGACAACTTGAGTACCTCAGGTCGGGCTGTCAACTGCCTGGAGATGTCATCACCGAGGTTGGAGTCCGAGGCTGCCCGGGATACGATCATACCCATTGAGGTCGACATCAAGAAACCGGGAATGGTGGTCACCAGTCCGTTGCCGATGCTCAAGATCGCGAAGGTGTTCAAGGCATCGCTGGCTGTCATTCCATGGTAGAAGATACCAACACAGATCCCACCCACAACGTTCACGATCATAATGATGATCGAGGCCATGCTATCGCCTTTTACGAACTTACCAGCACCGTCCATAGAACCGTAGAAGTCAGCCTCACGCTGGATCTTTGTTCGTTTTTCCCGAGCGGCATCAGCGTCGATATTACCGGCGTGAAGGTCCGCATCGATAGCCATCTGCTTACCGGGCATCGCGTCGAGGGTAAACCGCGCAGCAACCTGAGCAATACGTTCAGCACCGTTGGTGATTACCATCAACTGGATGATAATCAGGATGATAAACATAACGAAACCCACGACGAGGTTACCGCCAACAACAACCTTACCGAAAGCCGGGATCACTTTACCGGCACCGATCGGGTCCCCGGTAACGGGGTCCTTCAGATAGCCGTGCAAGAGCACCATTCGGGTTGATGAAACGTCGAGCGCCAACTTAAACAAAGTCGTAACCAAAAGCAAAGTCGGAAAAACGGAAAACTGCAGCGGCTCTTCGATATAGATCGAAATCAGGATGATCACAATGGCCATCGCGATATTCAGAGCCAGAAAGAAGTCGAGCAGCGGACTCGGCAGTGGCACGATCAGCATAAACACAACGCCAATGATGCCGACAGCCGACATCACGTCCGAGTGTTTTAAGAGTTTAAGGAGTTGGTCACCCATTCACACGCTCACTTCTGTTCTGTTCACACCCGATTTTTCTAAGATCTCTTCGACTCGGGAGTATTTGTCCGATGTAAAGGGCGGAATCAAGTAACAGCCGTCGATACTACCACGGCAAGTCTTCAGAAACTCAACAGCGAGTTCCACACCTAAATCCATCCCTTCTTCCTTGCTTTCAACATTGCGATATCGGTCCACGATTCTGTCGGGAATA
This sequence comes from uncultured Burkholderiales bacterium, assembly GCA_964630575.1. GTDB lineage: Bacteria > Vulcanimicrobiota > Xenobia > Xenobiales > JADMJV01 > JAEXNA01. The sequence continues at coordinate 2,969 of CAZVVF010000558.1, forward strand.
ATCACCCCTGGAATCTTCCCTGCGGCAAAAAACTCAGCGTTGCGACGACTCGATAGCGGCAGAATACCGACCAGTACGGGAATTCCAAAAGGCTTGAGGGCCTTGGTCAGACGCTCGACATCGTCGGGGTCATACAGAGGCTGGGTGTAGACGAACCTCGCCCCCGCCTCAATCTTCTTCTCCAACCACTTGAGTTGGGGAGTGAGTTTGCGCATGGGATTGAAACCCGCACCTGGAAAAAAGGCCGTGCGCTGACACGTCGAACCGTTGAAAAGCTTACCTTGGTTCAGGCCCCCGATGAGCTTGAGCAGGTTCACCGAACTCTTTATATCATTGACGCGACTCGCGTACTTGTCGTGGTCGCCAACGTTGGGATGGTCGCCTGTCACAGCCAGAACCGACTGCAGCCCAAACTCGGCGCAACCCAGAAGATAAGACTGGGTCGCGATCAAGTTCCTATGAGAGGCAGAAAGGTGCATGATCGTTGGGATATGGGTCTCTTCCTGCAGGCGGTAGGCGCTCACCATGGCATCCACGGTAACTTTCGCTCCCGCGTTGTCGGGCACATCAAAGAGGTGAACCCCTTTGCCCGCAAGCGAACGACCGGCTTCTAGAAAGTGATGGAACGGCACCGTCCTCGAAGGGCGCATCTCCACCGAGACGACAAACGGAACCTCTCTAAAGACCCTCTCGACCTCAGACGTGTGGTGAACCTCTTGCTCGATAATCGTAGAATGAGAGATCACCCGAACATCTGAGACTAGACGAGGGGACGGAGGGCGCGTGACAGATGCCACTTCTGCCATCTGCCGGACGTGCTCAGGACCTGTGCCGCAACAGCCTCCAACAATCGAGACCCCCGCCTCAAAAAGCCGCTGAGCGTAATCTCTAAAAAAGTGAGGTTCCGCGCGATAAGCCACCCGACCCCGGTCGATCTCAGGAGAGCCGGCGTTGGGCA
>CAZVVF010000559.1:0-3925 GCA_964630575.1 uncultured Burkholderiales bacterium
ATCTGCGTCCCTCTGCTGGGGCGCTCTTCCAAACTGGGAGTGCTCTATCTAGACAATCGGATATCGAGTCCCTTTACCAAGGCCGACCTCGAGATGTTGGACGTCATTGCCGATCTGGCTTCTACAGCGTTGGAAAGGGCCCGTTTCTTTGAAGACCTGCAGAACCTGAATAACGTCCTGGAAGCTAGAGTGGCCCAACGAACCGCTGAGGCTGAAGCCGCTCGACTAGAGGCCGAGCGGGCCACTCGGGCCAAGAGTCTCTTTCTGGCTAACATGAGCCACGAGTTGAGAACTCCACTCAACGGCATACTGGGGTTGACGGAAGACCTCAAGGACCGGGAGGGAAACCCCGCCTTGAAGCTCCAGTTGGAGCAGGTCGTCGATTCGGCGCGCTCGTTGTCGACCTTGATCAACGCGGTTCTGGACTTCACCAAACTTGAGTCGGAACGGGTGGAACTCGATGTGCATCGCTTCGTTGTGGAGGAGGCCGTTGTGGAGTCGCTCTCGACCATCAATTATGAGGCCAGCAAAAAGGGTCTTGAACTCCAAGTCTGGATCGACGAGACTTGCCCCCTCGAAGTGGAGGGGGATTCAACCAGGGTCAAACAGGTCCTGATCAACCTGCTCAGTAACGCCGTGAAGTTCACCTCCAGCGGCTGGGTGCGTCTCATCGTGAGCTCGCAAAAAGCAGGCACCCTGCAGTTTAGCGTCTCGGACTCCGGCGTTGGTATACCCGAGAGCAAACTGAGCGAAATTTTTAAACCGTTCGCCCAGGCGGATGCTTCGACCACGCGTGAATTTGGGGGAACCGGTCTCGGCCTATCGATCTGCCGTTCGCTCTGTCAGTTGATGGGGGGGCAGCTCTTTGTCGAGAGCAAGATAGGGGAGGGGAGCCGCTTTCTGTTTCAGTTGCCGCTGAAGTTTGTGCGGAGCTTTTGCTCACCGGATTTTCAGGGTCTCAAGGTCGGTCTGTCCCTGAGAAGCCAGCCCCAGCGCTCAGCGCTCGAGCGGGCGCTCAAGGGCTGGGGTTGTGCGATCTGCGAATTGGAAAAAGCCGATCTTTTTATCCTGGATAGCCAAGCGCCAAGAAGGAAGGGGCCGACCATTCTCCTGGTCGACACAGGAGAGGCCGTGGACCCCACCCTGAAGGTGCGACCAGACCAGCGATATCTGCTCACTCCGGTTACCCGAACGGCTCTGCTCACCGTTATGGAGGCTCTTCTCAATCCCACCGGCAGCGAGACACCAGTGGCAGAGAAGACCTCTCTCGACGAACCTCATCCGCCCGCTGAGGCCACGATTCTCGTGGCTGAAGACCACGAGATCAACAGGTTGGTGATCCAGCGTATGTTGGAGTCTTGGGGATATCGGTGTCTGTTCGCTGACAACGGCCCAGAAGCTGTTGAGATGTTTCAAGAGCACAACCCTCGGCTGGTCCTGATGGATATCGAGATGCCTGGTCACGATGGCTTCGATGCGGCCCGAATCTTGAGAGCGAGAGCTTGTCAGTCCGAGCCGACACCGATCATCGCCGTGACGGCGCACCTGGCTCCCGAACTCAAGCAGCGCTGCTTAGCGTCCGGAATGGACGACCTCTTGAGCAAACCTATTTCCCGTCGCGATCTCGGTCGTCGACTGGCTAGATGGGAAGACGTTTTGCAGGGCAAGCTCGACCGAAGTGAGGCTCGCTACTCCGACTCAAAAGCTCTGGCCCCGTGGGTGAGTGGACTCAGCAAAGAGATGGACCTGTCGCTGGCGTGGATCCGTAAAGAGCTACCGGAACTGTCTTCGGAGGACTGCGAAAGGCCCCTCAAAGAGATCGAGTCTCTCGCCTTTTCTTTGGGACTTATGGACTGGGCTGCCCGGTGTATTAACCTGCCCCGACCGCTCACGGTCGAACATGTCGCGCGACTTATCGACTCGTTTGAGCAGGAGTGGACAACTTTGGCTCCAAACTTGGGTTCCCCGAGTTCGGCACTCTGACGCTCGAGGGAGTAGTCCAACAAGGCGAAAACGCATCGACACCTCACTATGGCATTGAAAGTTATAAAAGGATTTAAACCCCGAGATTGGGCCAAGGTTGCCTACGCTCAATATTTGAGATCCGACACGGAGAACTTTCTCGTCGACGCTTGCCCTGGTGCTGGCAAAACAAAGTTCGCCGCCATGGTCGCGCTCAACGAGCTTCAACGCGGTGCGGTCGACCGGGTGGACGTGGTGGGTCCATCGGTCCATATCTGCCGCCAGTGGGCCGAAGAGTTGGCCGCCTGGGGTGTCCACCTGGATCTCGAGAACGACAGGGAGTCCGATGACTGTGTCGGCCGGGTCTTCACCTATCAGCGTTTGGGCATGAGTCCGCAGGCCCTGCGCACACCGAGAAACCCGCGACGCCTGGTCATTCTCGATGAGATTCACCACGCCGGAGACAACCGTACCTGGGGCGATGCCCTGCGTCTCGTATTCCATAGTGCGACCAGGCGTTTGCTGTTGAGCGGGACCCCGTTTCGCCCCGACGGCAACCCCATTCCGTTCGTGGGATATAGCTGCGGCGACCACGGTGTTTCCCAATCCGATTTTAGCTACGGTTACGGCGAGGCGCTCCGAGATGGCTATTGCGCCCCTCTGTATTTTCCCCATCACGACGGTGACTTTCAATGGGAACGGGGGGGAGAGATCCATCGTTTTGACCTTATGACGAGACTCGGCCAACAGCTGGGGGCTGACCGTCTGAGAACCGCCTTCGCCCCTGAAGGGGAGTTCGTGACCGAACTGTTGCGCGAGGCCCATCAACACCTCATGGCGCTGCGCGACAGTCATCCCAAAGCCGGAGGGATCATTTTTGGTCGCGATGTGGCCAACGTCAGGGCCCTTGCCGAAGTGCTCAAGCAGGTCAGCGGCACGACTCCCGTTACGGTCACCAATGACGACAAAGACGCGGCTGGGCGGATCCGACGGTTCAGGGAGAGCGATCGCCCTTGGCTGGTCTCGGTGAAGATGGTCTCTGAAGGTGTCGATATTCCGCGCTTGAGAGTGGGGGTCTACCTGTCGCCGGTGCAAACGGAAATGTTTTTTCGTCAGGCTGCTGGCCGTTTGGTGAGATTGGTTCAGGGTCTCGAGGATCAGGCTGGGTATCTCTATATCCCGTCGCTTCCCAGGTTGGTGGAGTACGCGGCGAGTATGTCGGACGAACGCCGCCATGCCATTTCGCGGCAAACCGGCGAGGGTGGCCTACCCGAGAATGTGGAGCTCGAACGCACCCGAACCGAACCCGACGACGAGGAGATTGCCTATCGCTTTCTGGCTGCTGTTCCGCAGCGTGCCGGTGTGGTGGAGGCGGCGCCCACCGACAACAAGGGGCAAACCTTTTTCGATTTCGCTTCGGACCTAGCCGAGAGCGAAGAGGACGAAGAGATCACACCGGTCGGGCCGAGTGAGACCTCCCAGGTGACCCGTCTGTTGGCTGAGCAAAAGCGAGCGCAACGTCGAAAGGGGGGCATGCTCTCCTCGCTCGTGAACGAGCTTTTCCGTTGCCACAACATTCCTTACGCCAAGATTCACGCGCAGCTCAACTCCCTGCAAAAAGTGACTGGGCAGAGCCGCTGCACCCTCGAGCAGCTCGCTGAACGAGAAGAGTTGTTGCGGCAGTGGCTGCGTTCCGGCGAACCTCCTCGCCGGCTGCTGCCCAAGGGTCATTAACAAAGTCCAGGAATTCCTCAGGCCTCGGGCCAGGAGGCCAATCGAGCCGAGGAGAACGCCCCGACTATGAAAGTTCTCCCAGCTCTCTCAGAGCACACCGCAGGTCGTCAGCCTTCTGCTATTCGAGTCGCCAGTATCGAGTTCGCCGCTCGAACCGACGATACCGAAGCGGTCAACGTGGCTATCGGTAATGTCTCCCTCGCCATGCATCCAAGCATGGCCAAAGCGC
>CAZVVF010000560.1:0-3924 GCA_964630575.1 uncultured Burkholderiales bacterium
GGGATGCTCATCGTAGAGCGGAAAGCCGTTTCTCTCAGGGCTGTCCGAGAGTCGCCAGAGCGTCAACAGCCTGGAGCCGACACTGATGACTCGTCCCTCGATGATCATCTGTTCCAGCTTGTCGAGGCCTAGGTGGAATCGTCTCAGCCTTTGCGACTGGTCGTCTCTTTTGGCGCTCACGGCAGCGGCTTCGAGGTAGAAGCTGAGTACCGCTGTGATGACCATGGCAAAGAGGCCTGCGGCGACAAGGACCTCGATCAGGGTGACCCCTGTTCCCGTTCTTTTCATCGCTGATTCCATCTCTGTATAAACGGCTTTTGATAGACAGTCACTCTCAAGGGCAGAGCTTGTTTGGCGCCCTCGGGAAGAATGTCAGGGTAGTTGCTGAGCCAACTCATGTCTCGCTGTTGGGGATCGGTGGAGATATAGACCAGATTGGGAACCAAGACGTCCTTTCGGAAGTCGACTTTGTCAATGGAGTCTTGCGTGCCTAGCAGTGCTCGCGTGAAGTCGACCGCTTCTATAAAGTCGGTGGCGGCTCGCACGGTCTCTTTCTGCTCTAGCTTTTGTCCCGAGTAGAGCAAGCGAGAGTGGAGTGCGACGTATCCGAAAAAGCCGATAGATACGAACAGAATCGCAAGGAGGATCTCTATCAAGGTGAAGGCTCTGTATGTCTTGTTCCTGGTTTTACTCATCGTTGAACTTGAATGGGTCTCGGTCGATAGAGATGATGGTGTAGCGCGGAATCGGGTCGGGCAGTCCGCTGTAGCTCGCCACCACAAGATTCGACGCACCCGGGGGCGGAGCGAGGGAGTTCGCCGGTGGTGTCTCTGTGTCTGGCGGGGCATCCACCTGTGGGTCTAGTCTGCTTCTTTCAAGAAAAACTCGTAGGCCATTGGGGAGTATATGCCATCTCTGTCCGTCGTATCGAGCCAGCGCGGTGCCTCCCCTGGGGGAATTCTTTTCGAGCCATTCTTTGTTCCATAAGGGGTAGAGGCTCTCCACCTGGGTGATCCCGATGTCGACCTGTATCCAGAGGTCATTTCCGTCGACGGCCGGCTTGGAGCCGGCAGAGATGGAGTAGTTTAGGAGCTGTTCGGGGAGTATGACCTGAGGGGTGATCGGTGGGAGTTCGAGGGCGCCATCGACAGTGATGTCATTGGTTCCGGCCTCGTCGATGGCGATGATCTCTCCCTCTGGAAAGTCTGCCAAGGGGCCGGCCACGCTCGGAATTCGGTCGGGTAGAGAGCTGAAGCCAATGGAGGTCTCGTCGATGAGGTTGAGGATCGCGCGCGGGTTCTCCGAGCTTATGAGGTGCGGTGCGTTCCGGTAGAGAAAGACTTGCCCCTCCGGGACCAGGTCCCCCAACTCCGCTTGGTCAGGTCCGGTCATCTTCAGGAGTTGGCGAGTGGATTCGGCGAAGCTGTAGAGGGTGCCGTTGGAGGTGGCCAGGAGCATGGAAGGGTCTGGCCTGTGCTCGGTGCTGACGTTGCCGTTTTCGTTCAGCGGGGTCCAGGCTTTCGACCAGAGACCCGATGATGTTTCGTACTTGAGGATGCACGGCCATCTGGTAAGGCGAGCGCCGTCGAGCGGTGTGACAGGATCGGGGTACCCCCCTGGGTAGGGTCGATAGAGATAGTGCCAGGCGTGAGTGAAGAGCGTTTCTTGGGAGGCGGCCGAGGCTCCCCGCGTGACGAACCACTCTTGTGTTTCGTCGGCACCGCCGGACCATTCTGAGAGTGGCGAAGCCTCGTATCCACCGTGCCCTATGGGAGGTGTTGCGAGTTCACCCATCGAGGAAGTGCTCGGCTTCGGGTCGGTCCATAGAAAGGTGAAGAGTTCGGGGGCGACTCCCTGGAGGCAGAGATCAGTCCAGTCGCCAGAGGGGGCTTGAACGGGCAGAGTTGTCGTGGACTCGTTGACCTCTGGCTCGTCGCCGCCGAGATTCCCGGGGTGGGGAATCGTTTCCCAATAAAAGTCAGAGTTTGTGTAGTTGAGCCAGCTGAGTTCGGTGCTGTCTGTCGGTTTGGGGAGAATGGCTAGGGCCGGGCCGAACGCTTTTAGGGTCATATTCTCTTGAACAAAGACAGGGATTTGGCTCTTGAAGTAGGGTTGGTCGGGGATGCTGCTCGGTTCTGTTCGGAATACGGGACCGCCGTTGGCGCTAAGGGTGCCCGAGAGGTCGGCGTTCAATTTGCTCCAGACAAAGTTTCCGTACACCGCTCCGCCCGAATCTTCGTTCGGAAAAAGAATGACGTTCGAATTGGCAGAGTCGGTCATCTTTGTTTCCAGCAAGTGGAGGGTGAGGTAGGAGTTTACTGGGCCTGAGGTGGCCCTGACGCGCACCAGGAGTACTTCCCCCCGGTCCTCTAGGGCGGGAAGGCGTACGAGTTGGACCCGAGAGGTGACCCCATCGTCTGGGTTGGTATTGGTGGGGAGGTTTCTTCTGAGTTCGCCGAATTCTCTCAGTTGACCGTAGGCTTCAAAGGCCAGAGACCTGGCTTCTGTTTCGCTTTTTAATCTGTGCTCTATAGAGAGTGAAAGAGCGATATCCTGTCGGTTGGCGTAGAGTAGCGCGACGGAGAGAAAAAATAGAAACACCGAGACAAAGATTGCCGTCAAAATGACATTGCCTCGTTGATTCCTCACCATGGGAGTGTTTGTGACTGAGCCCTGGTTTGCCTGTTGTCGGTGGCCTGGGCTTTTGTTTGGGCAAACGCGAGATCGGCGGGAGTTCGTCGCAACGCTGCGAATTCCGGCAGATGCATCTACCCAGCCTCCATTACGACTGCATCTCCTGCGGTAAGAGTTGTCGCGAACTCCAGGTGGAAGTCACAGCCCAAGAATCGCTTCGACTGAAGCAGTCCCCAACCACCCAGGCTTGGGAAAAAGCAGGGTATACGCCATTGCAACTGGTCGGTGAAGAGATTTTTCTCTCCAAGACCGAGAGCGGGGACTGTCGCTATCTGACCGATGAGATCCGTTGCAGTTTGCATCAGGAGGGTGGTTTTGCCCACAAGCCGCGAGCCTGCCAGGAGTTTCCGTTTGTGACGAGGCCCACTCCGGATGGTGTCTTTGTGGGTTTGAGCTTCTACTGCACGGCCGTTGCTGAGTCGCGAGGTCGCGAGATGACTGGACGGCAAGACGAATTGGCCTTTCTGTTAGACTCGAGTCGTTCCGAACCCGTGGCCCCCGATAGTCAGTGGAGCCTTTGGGAGTCCCAGGCGGTGGACTGGCCAAACTATCTGAATGTCGAGAAATTTTGTACGGCCGGGATCAGGGAAGACCCCCGGCAGGGACTCCTTCACGCGGTCTGGCGCTTGGGAGCTGCGGTTTGTCGTGATGATCTCGGTTATCTGAGCAAGCCACTGGGCAGCCCAGGGGTGCCGATGGATCTCGTGCAGCAGATCGCCCGTCGCATGATTCCACGAATGGAGTCTGCTGATGACTCGGGTTCCGGGCTCTTGGAAGCGGCTCTGCGAGAGGGTCATGGACTAGAGAGCCGCGCTCTGGGGCATAGGCTCGAATTCGTACCCTTGCCGTCTCAGTATCCCGATTGGCTAGTCCAGGAATTGGCTCGCTATCAAGCCCACGTCTTGTTTCGCAAGGGTCTCTTGGCGGCTCCCAATGTTCTCAGTCGTGCTTGTCTATTGGTGCTTGCCAGTGAGTTGGTGGCCATTTACGCCTACGGAATTGCGGCTTATCGCCAAAGTGAAATCGATCCGCAGGACTACTACAGAGCCGTGGGAGTGGTAGAGGGGCGTTTGATGCTTCACGCTTATGGGATGGAGGACCTTATCGTCGAGAGCGCACGTGCCTTTCTGGACCTCGCGGTAGAGGGCTTTTGAGCCGACATTAGCTTTTTTTAAAGAAGGGGTTGACAAGGTCTCTCGGGTGATGTAGTTTGCCTCTACTCCAGTCACG
>CAZVVF010000561.1:0-3916 GCA_964630575.1 uncultured Burkholderiales bacterium
TGCTCCAGAATCTCTTCCGCTGTGATCTGGCTGTCTTCAATATATTTCTTCCAGCCCTCATGGTGGTCCAAAAACTGTTCTCGAAGAAGGTCAAGGCCCCGCCCGTCAAACCATCCGTCTCTCTCTTCCATCAGTTCTCCAATCTTGCTCGTTAGGTTGCGGGTTTCTTCCGGATGAAGGCGAAACCTCTTGCCATGAAGACTGGTTCATCTGCTTTGAGAATCGCGGTTGCTGCCATGTTGGTGGCTCTAAGTCTCATCATTTCTATGTTGCCCAGCCTGCCTGGGCCCATTACAAAGTTCTCGGGATTCCCACTTTTGCTAGGTGGGCTTCTTGTTGGCCCGAGAACAAGCTTCACTTTGGGGTGTCTGACCGACCTGATCGGATTTATGCTGCGACCCACAGGGTGGTTCTTTCCAGGTTTCACCTTGACCCAGGGTTTAACTTGCCTCATCCCCGCGCTCTTTGCGCGGGGCAAGGACCCTTATACCTGGAGAGAGGAAAAGTCTGAGGATCGAGAACCTCGTGGCGGTTCGGTCGGGGCCTATCTGAGACTGCTTTTGATCTTTGCTGTGACCCAGTCGATAACCTCAGTGTGGATGGTTTCCTTTTTTACCGCCAAGGTGGTGGCTGGGACGCCGCTGGTCTACGAACTCACGAAACGCTCCATAGCTCAAGCTATGCACGTACCGGTCTACGCATTTTTGGCGCTCGCAATCCTGCGGGCGCTCTCCGAAACGGATCTCTACAAGAGACTCTTGAGAGCTCGTCGCTGACCCGAGGCCGAGCCCTTCTAGGGGCTGTCGGGTTTTGTCTCGTCGTCCTTGTTGGGAGACCAGTCTCGCTTTTTGAGAAAGTAGGACAAGGCCTGAAGCTGTCGAGGACTGGTGTCGCTACTCAGATGGTCTCCGATACAGAGAAATGAAACGTACTGGTTGCGCGCCTCTTCAACGTGTTTTCGAATATCCTGAAAGGACATATTGGAGAGGGCTTTGTCGTCGATCCCGCCAGCGATCACACCCTTGTATCCGCGCGGAAAGGCTCGGTCGAGCTTGGGCCCGGCGCTGAGGTGAGACCAGGAGATCATCTGATGAGGCAGATCGACTAGGGGTTTGAGGTAAACGCGGGTCCCTCTGACGTGCAGCCAGATCGGCACCTCAGATTCCTGGGTGATAAAGTTGAGTAGGTCTCGGAGGTAGGGCTTGACCAGAGATTCGAACTGTTCCGGCTCTCTGGCCTCGTAGGTGGCCGATTCGATCTCAACGACCAAACCGTCGACGCAGTTGGCCTTGAGGAGAGTGGAGAGATAGTTCTTGAGCGAGGCGGTTATGCTCTCCAGTCCCTTTTCCAAAAAACTTCTATGGTTTTTCTCGGCTTGCTGGATAAGCTCCGAGCGGCAGAGATAAGAAAGGGCGGTGAGAGGTTCAGGAATGCTCTCAAAAACGGCGATCCGATTCTCATTGAGCCGCGATATCGAAGTGAGCGCTTCGAAGCGTTCACTCCAGAAGCCCGCATGGCCGGGGAGTTCTTCAATGGTGGTCAGATCGTGGGGACGGTCGAGGGAGGCTTGAGGCTGGAGCGGAATATCTCGGACCGCTGGCAGACGCAGCAGATCGACCCCATAAGTCGCCGCGAAAGTAAGAGCCGCTGCAGCCAGCGACTCTCCCTTCATGTGAGACAGCCCAAAGGGGTGCCAAAAGGTAAAGGGTCGTTTATCGACCTCTTTGCCAGCTAGGGTTTCGAGAACCCGCTCCCGTTTGGAAAAGACTCTCTCGGGTTTTTTACTTTTCTTTAGGCCTTGCCGTGACATTTTTTGAACTTCTTCCCAGAGCCGCACGGGCAAGGCTCGTTGCGTCCGACTTTCTGTTCGATATAAGGATTGACGATCTGCAAGGCTTTGCGAATCGCATCGTTATTGGAATCGATACCGGCTGCTCGCTTGAAGTTGCTGGTAGCTTTTTGGGCGTTGCCTTTTCTCAAAAAGAGCCAACCGAGACCGTAATACGGATAGGCCATGGTGCGGTCGATGGCGACTCCCTCTTCGGCGATGCGGATCGCTTCGTCAAGGTTGTCTGGGTTTTGGCGCGCCATGATCGCTGCCTTGTTGAGTGCTATCACTCCATCTTTGTGAGCGTCTTCCACAACCAAGAAAGGCTCAAATCCGTCGGATTTGACTTCGTCCTGGTTGGCACAGAGGATGAGTTCAACGGCTCTTCCTTCAGGGTACTCATCGAAGTAGCGCTTGGCTTCGTCGAGGTGGGCGAAGGCGTCGTCGAAACTCTCTTCGAGAGCCTCAACAATGGCTAGGTTGAGGTAGAGGAGGGCGGCGTTGTCGTCCATCGCTCCGCGAGTCTTGAGGTCGGCCTCGGCCTTGTTGAGAAACTCCCGTGCTCCGGGATACTCGTGCACGACCAGTTTCAAGAAGCCAGCGTTGTTGAGCAAGAGGTAGTGGTCGATCTTGTCTTCTTCAAAACTCTTCTCGTAGACCTTAACGGAGGCTTGAGGTCCACCTTTGCGATAGTGGAGCAGCCCGACATTGGTGATACAGGCCATTTGGCCCTCGATGTCATCGACTTCCTTAAAGAGTGATTTGGCCTCTTCAAAGTTGGTCTCAGCCTCTCCATCTTGAGCGAGGTCGCTCTGCAAGGAGCCGAGGTCTCGGAGAGAGCGGGCCAGTCCAGCCTTATCGTCCAATTTTCGATAGACGGCCAAAGCGGCTCGAAAGTAGGCCATGGCGTTGCGATGGTCGTCCTTGCGGTAGGCCGCTGAGCCCAATTGCTCAAAGGCGCGAGCCTGACCAGCTTCATGCTCGGTCTTCTCGGCCAGTCGCAGGGCCTTTTTGAGATGTGGATTGGCCTCGCTGGGCTTGTCCAGTTCGTTGAAGCAGATACCTAACGTATAGTGTATCCGCTCCACTTCAGTATCGGCCGTCTCAGCGGGGATATTCTTGCGAGCAACGTTGAGACATTCGATTGTTTTTTCGTAATTTTTCTCTTGGAAAGCGGCTTCCGCCTGTTCCATGAGTTCTTCAAAGCTTGTTTGGGTACCAGTGGACATATTTTTACCTACACGTGTGATATCGGACTGACCTATACTTTTTTAGACGGGGTGTTCCTGCAGAAAACCTGGAAGGAGTGGGTAAATAGCAAGATTTTTCGAAGGATCGCGCTGTGGAGAGCACTCTAGAGCTTTTTGTGTACGGTTCCCTGAAGTTAGGGGAATGCAACGATTTCGTGATCAAAGAGTGGGTTGTGGACTGGCAACCCGCTACTGTTCGGGGTCAGATGCGTCTGCGTCCGGACAACTATCCCGCACTTTTCGTGGACTTGTATGGTCGCCTGGGCAGTGCGGATTATCTCCGAGATCTCGAACTCAATGAGGCTCCGGTCAGTCGCGCTGGGCAGGTGATCCAAGGTCAGCTTCTTCGCCTGAATCCCGGAGTCTTGGCGCTTCCTCGACTGGATGAGTTCGAGGGCTATTTTCCTGGGAGCTATTCGGAGTATCTTCGGGTCGCGGTATCGGCCTCGACCTCGTCCGGCGAGCGAGCATGCTGGACTTACACCGGAGTCGGTCAGCCCAGAGCAGACTGGTGCTCCATCGACAACTGGCCGCCAGAGGGGTTGGCCGTGAATCCGGATCCCTATCAACATGGGCTTTGATGTGGGAACTCCGCCTCAGATGTGAAATTGGGGTAGCAATGAAATTGAAGTCACTCTTGCTCCTTTTCTTTCTATTGAGTCAGGCGGTTTGGGCTCAGGACCCTTCCTCGTGGGGACAAAAGGGCAACGATATACTCTTGGTGGGCGGCAAGATCATGGTATCGCCGGGACAAACCATCAGCAAAGGCAATCTCCATGTGGTCGATGGTCGGATCGCGGCCGTGGGTGAGCAGGTCACAGGGACATCGAGTTCTCGA
>CAZVVF010000562.1:0-3910 GCA_964630575.1 uncultured Burkholderiales bacterium
AGAGAGCAGCCCGTAGGAAGCGATCAGGGTACTCAGTACGATGAGAACGTAATAGGAAGCTGTGGGAGCCGAAGAGTCAGCAACTCTCTGACAGCAATCTTGACGGTCACTCTTTTTGAGGTTCGGTACCCACCAACCAATTTGCCAAATGCGAGGCTTTTGGTTCCCCTGATTCTGAGACAACTACTTATTCGCTACCTTCGCTTTACTCTTTTTCGAAGCCTTAGCTTTGCGCTTTGTCGCGGTTTTAGCTTTGCTTTTGGCTTTGCTCTTGGCCTTGGATTTTGTCTTCTTTTTCGTGGCGGTTTTGGGCTTAGCCTTCGCTTTTGCCTTACTCTTGGATTTGGATTTGGATTTGGCTTTGGCCCCATCCTTCTTCTTCTTGGGTTCACGAGGAGCGAATTCAAATCCGTGCTTGCCGTTTGGCTTGAGCTTCAGCTTGGCCTTGAATGGACGTCCGTAGCGCGAGATAAAATCTGGAAATTCGTCGGTGACACCCTCGTCGAAGAACTTGAGAGCCTCAGAGGCCTTCATCTCCCGTTTGCACACGATCTTAGGGAGAATGGCGACGACCTTCTTGGGCTTCTTAGTGGCCTTTTTCTTGGCTTTTTTCTTGGACTTCTTCTTGCTTTCGGCCGCAGTCTCTTCGGCCGCAGTCTCTTCGCCCTTGCCCTCACACTGAAAGGTCGTTTCTGTTTCGTAGACTTGACACCCCTCGTGTATGGGACACTTCGTCAGAAGTTTACTGTTCTCGTCGATCTCTGCCAGACCCGGGCTGCCAACGGGCTTACCGTCCTCCGAGAGCAGTTGAAGCTCTCCCTTGTCGGTGAGCTTGAGGATGCCCGGATATCCCTGGCCGTTGGCCGAGAGAAAGCCATCCAGAAGAGGGGTCTCACCCTTCTCGAGAATCTCCTTGATGGTGACTCGGTCGAGGTATCTCCCGTTGCGCTCTTTCCAGATGATAAAGCCCACGCCCTCAGAGTCTTTCCCTCGATTGTCCTCCGAACAGTAGAAACGACTGCGCTCAACAACTTTGAGCTCAGGCGCGATAGGACAGACACCGAGCGGCTCATCGTTGGCATAGAGCTCATCATACTGAAAGGTCTTGGCGCGCTCCACGATATCTTGAGTCACCGCAATGACCTCTTGAACATAGTCTCTTCTGGTCCGTTCGCCCTTTTCCACCTCTTGCAGACGCATCTCCATTTCGGCGGTGAGCCTCGGCGAGGCCAACTGTTCGGCTCCCATTCTTCGAAGCAGGTCGATGAGAAGTATACCCTTGGGTGTAGCCCGAAGCGTGCGCTCGGCCCGTCTGGCGTACTGCTTTGCAACCAAATTTTCAATGATATCAGCCCGGGTTGCCGGTGTCCCGAGGCCCTTTCCCTTAAGAACATCGGTGAGTTCTTCGTCATCGACTTGTCGACCCGCGTGCTCCATGAGAGACAGCAGCCTGGCCTCAGAGTAGCGAGAAGGGGGCTTGGTCTTATCGGCCTCAGCCTCAACTTCAGCGTTCACAACTCGATGCTGACCAGAAGCCAGAGTCGGTAGCGGATCGTGCTGAGCTTTCAGTTGGCCCAACCAGGCCTCTGAACCGCCCCCGAGAGGAGCCAACACGTCGGTCTCCTCCGCGGCCTCCTTGCCATAGACCTCGTACCAACCTGGCTTGTCCAGGAAGCGACCTCTGGTTCTGAAGTGTTGATTCTCCACAACCGTGGTCCGCTCCACTCGCATCCACTCTGCCGGTGGATAGAAAGCGGCCAGGAATCGTCTCATAACGAGGTCGAAAATCCGTTCATCGTCGCCAGAAAGGGAAGCCGGCGGACGCTGCCCGGTAGGGATAATGGCGAAGTGGTCGCTGACCTGGCTGTCATCGAAGATACGCTTTGTATTCTTGAGACCGTTTTTCTTCAGGGCCTTGGCAAAGGGACTGAACTGTCCGCCTGCTGCAAATTTGTCCAACACCTGGTCGACGTGGCCGCGGTAGTCGGCGGGTAAGCACTTGCTGTCGGTACGCGGGTATGTGAGAACTTTGTGAGCCTCGTAGAGACGCTGGGCTGCCTGGAGAGTCCGCCTGGCCGAATAGCCGAACCGACTGTTGGCTTCCCGTTGCAGCGAGGTGAGGTCAAACAACTGGCGAGCCGTTTCCTTTTGGATCTTTCGCGTCTCGGAGGCTCCTCCGGTTTTGCCCTCGATAGCCTTGGTTATGGATTCGAGCGTCTCTTGCTCTGTGATCCAATCATCTTTCCGCGGCAGGTCCGGATCGGGAACGAAATCAGGGTTGAACCAGGTTCCCCAGTACCGGTGGTCACCGGCGTCAAACTGCGACTTCAGACGCCAAAAGGGAGTGGGCCTGTGGGTCAGGTTCTCAACTTCTCGGTCTACCAAAAGAGCCAGCGTTGGGGTTTGAACTCGACCGGCCGACCAAGCCGTGCGCTCGCTCCTGGTTTTCATCCTACGGGTGAGCGCTCGGGTCGCGTTGATGCCGATCAGCCAGTCCGCCTCGGAGCGACAAACCGCCGCGTCGGAGAGACCATCGAATTCGGAGCCGTCCTTCAGGGCATTGAACCCCGCCTTGATGGCTTGGCTGGTCATGGACTGCAACCACAATCGACGGATAGCTCGTGGCTTGGGAGCCTTTTTGAACTTATGAAAGTACCACACGATCTCACGAAAGATCAGTTCACCCTCACGCCCTGCGTCGCAAGCGTTGATCACATAATCGACATCTGGTCTGGAGTAGAGCTTCTTGAGAACCCGGAGCCGCTCGCTCTGGCCGGACTTCGGCGAGTACTGAAACTCTTCGGGAATGATGGGGAGGTCTTCCAACACCCATCGCTTGAACTTTGGGTCGATCTCTTCGGGCGGAACGAATTCCAGCAGATGGCCGACAGCCCACGACACAATGAAATTCTCGTTTTCTAAATAGTCGTCTCCCGACGACTCGAAACCACCCAGCGCTTTCGCGATGTCGCGAGCGACACTCGGTTTCTCCGTTATGACCAAACCCTTACTCATATACCATCCGTTCTCATTTGAGAGCTATTTGAAGATTGCGGGAGGAAGACCTGTAAAAGAGAAATCACAGCCTCTATAAGGAAAAGTTTTCCGCACCGATTATGGGGGTACACTAGCAACAGATCAAGAACCGCGCAACAACTCGCGGGGGGACGCGCCCCAAACCCTCTCCATAAATGAGGTCAACCACGGGCCAAAATCCTGAATTTGAACACGAGATCGAAAGAGGAATAAACGTGACTGCAACTGCAACAATGACAAACTACGGCGACCTACTAGGGAACGATGCTGATGCTCTGCTGAGCCACGAGTGCAAGACTGTTCCCAAATCTTCCATTCACGCCCCAGGGCCGGACTTCGTGGACCGAGTATGGACAATGTCCGACCGTCCCGTTCCCGTTCTGCGCAACCTCCAAGCCCTCTATGGTGCTGGACGTTTGGCCAATACCGGGTATCTTTCCATCCTTCCCGTAGACCAAGGCATCGAGCACACTGGTGGAGCTTCGTTCGCTCCGAACCCCATGTACTTCGATCCTGAGAACATCGTAAAACTCGCTATCGAAGGCGGCTGTAACGCTGTGGCTTCAACCTACGGTGTGCTCGGTTCTGTGGCTCGAAAATACGCCCACAAAATCCCCTTCGTCGTCAAGATCAACCACAACGAACTGATGACTTACCCCAATAGCTACGACCAAGTGCTCTTCGGTACGGTCGAAAAAGCTTATGAAATGGGCGCGGCTGCTGTCGGTGCTACCATCTACTTCGGTTCCGAGAATACCCGTCGACAGATCGTCGAGATCGCTCAGGCCTTCGCCCACGCTCACGACCTCGGTATGGCCACGATTCTCTGGTGCTACTGCCGCAACTCGAGTTTTGTAAAAGACGGTGTAGACTA
>CAZVVF010000563.1:0-3902 GCA_964630575.1 uncultured Burkholderiales bacterium
CCGTGGGGCTGCAGCAAAGACCGTGATCGTTGAACACCCACTCTCCGACGCAGAACTGGTCAACACGCCCAAGCCCACCAGCGAGACCAGAAGCAACTGGCGTTTCACTGTGAAGGTTGAGCCCGACGGTCTAGAAACTCTCGATGTTACCGAGAAATCGGTGAAGACCCACACGGTCGCCTTTTCCGGTAGCAATCCTAGCCAGATCACGAGCCTTATTGAGGGGGCGGTTGACGACGTTGAGAATCACCCGCTCGTGCTTGAACTCAGAGCCCTGTTGGCCAAGGAGGCGGAGTTGAACACGAGCCTCTCTCAAGCTCAACAGCAACTGACCGCCAAATCGAATGGACAGTCGCGAATACGAGAGAATCTAAAGACTCTGGGTCATACCGAGGAAGAGAAGCGGCTTCGCTCTCGCTATGTCGGTCAACTAGAGGCTGATGAAACTGAGATCAAGTCCCTGGAAGATGAGATCCGCAGAGCGAATCAGGCTCTCGTCGCCACCAGGAACACGTTCTACAAACTGTCTCAGGAAGTGACCTTAGAGCGCCTCTTCGACTAGAACCCAAAGGTCAGAATCGCGGTGAAAGGCCACATGCAGAAGCCGTAGGTGCCCAACGCTACCCAAGGGAGCCATTTCAGGCAGAATTCTCGGTCTGGCTTCGTCACTACCATGACGGCAGCGATTACGGAAGAGACTTGGGCGGCCGTGAAGGCCGAGGCGGGCCCCGCTGCAAAGGCTGTGATTCCAAAAATAGCCGTTAGAACGGAACCGATAACAACCAAGGCCCCGGAACTGCCGACATCCAAGCTCGAGGCGACGGCCTCGACGGCCAACGACAAGGATAGGCCCATGAAGGAGTAGCAAGCGATCGCAAGGCAGGTCAAAATGCTCAAGGCGACCGAGGGCACGAGAAAATAAAAGAGTACGGCCAAGAAGCGGTTTTCACGGTCAAACCCGAGGCTGAGTGCTAGCTTGGTGAGGAAGAACGCTAAGCCACCGAAGACGATAAAAGAGATGAGACATCCAATAACCATGGATTCATGTTAGCTGTTTTGGCTCTTCTTTGCAATAAAGTCTTGGAAAAGGGTTGATAAGTTTCCTATTGTGGCGAACTCAGATGGTGGTTTTTCGATTGGATTGTGGCCGAGAACGCGGCTTGGAAGAGCCGGATGAAGCCCCTTTCTTGCCGCCTCCAAAGAGAGCGGACACAGCCACGGTGGCCAGGCTTAAGAAGGTCCCTAGTCCCATCGATAGGGCTGTGATCGCGTAGATGACAAGCCAGGGACGATTGCTGAAGTGAGAGAAATCAGTCCATACAGCAGGGTCGGCGCCGAAGAGCTTGATTGCGATGATCACGCACAGGGTGCTGAGAAGTGCCAGGATCAACCCGCAAAGGATCGAACCCTTGAAGAAGAGTCCCAGACACGAATTTTGCTTCTTTTTCTCCATCGTCGTTCCCCTCTAATCTCGCATGACAAAGTACTTCTTGAGGGGTTCGACAACTTTCCAGACAGTCTTGCTTCCCACCGGGAAGAACGCCATGTCTCCAGGCCCAAGAAGGTGGAGAATCCTCCCGTTTAGGTCGTCGGTGACTTCGACTTTGCCCTCTATGATATAGGTGTGTTCCTCATAGGGAAAAAAGAATCGGTAGGTTCCCACCGGGCAGGACCATAAGCCCGACCGACAGGCTTGGTCCGCGGCTTCGGCTGCGATAAAGGTCTTGGCTTCACGGCTTCCCTCCACAACCTCCCGCGCGGGTAGCGGGTCTGTGTGCAGCTCGGAGTTTGCTGGTGCGGTGATAACTCTGGTCATATTAATCCCATCCAATCCAGTGGTCTGAGTCTCGAAATCTTGAAAAGCTAAGAAAGTCTAAATTGACTGACTCAGCCTTCCCTTTCAGTACCAATTCTGCCATTCCCAGGCCGGTCATTGGCGAAGATTTGAATCCGGCCCCTCCAAATCCCGCCGCCACGTAGTATCCCTCTAGTCCCAAGGGTCCATCCACAATGGGATGCCCGTCGGGGGTGAAGTCGTAGAGTCCCACGACTCCCCGAATGAGGTGGGCTGCGCAGAGGACCGGGAATCGATGCCCCAGTGCATCCAGGGCCAGGGCGGCGTACTCGCTGTCGAGTTCACGGTTGTAGCGGTTGGGATCCCAAACGTCGGTGAAGTCGTAGTCGATCCCCAGCAGGTTCGTCTCCCCGTCGGTGTGGGTGTAGAGGCCGGTGACTTCATCGTAGAAACAGAGTTCTTTTTTGGGCAGGCCAGCCGGACGATTGACGTAGCACACCTGGCCTCGTTTGGCTTTGATCGGTAGCGGCTGAGTGGCCAGAGGATGGAGCAGCGGAGTCCAGGGACCGGCGCACAGCACGACGCAGCGAGTCGAAATATACCCTTTGTCCGTTTCCACGCCCTCGATCTTGCCGGAGCGGTGGGAGATCTGGCGCACCGAGACCCCTTGCTCGAAGCTGACGCCTTTGGATTGAGCCGCTCTCGCCATGGTTTGCGTGGCCAGAAGCGGATTGGCCCATCCACTGCGGGGTTCGAACACTCCGCCGGTGAGGTCCCGAACATTGAGGATGGGCTGAAAGCGCTTGAGTTCTCGCTGGTTCATCCACTGAGAATCGATGCCTTCGGCCAAGAGCATCTCGTGTGTCTGGCGAACGGTTGGCTCGTTCTCTTCACCTGTCACGTGGAGATATCCGGTCTCGATGTAGGCACAGTCGGCTCCGAAGGTGTCCTCCCACTCCAGAAAGAGGTCTCGACTCTTGTTGATGAGGCGGACCTCGTCGACACTGACCCAGTGGGTCTGTACAAATCCACCGGACTTGCGAGTCTCCCCAGAGCAGATGGCCCCCTTGTCGATCACGACGACGTTCTTGGCTCCTAGAGTTCCCAGGTGGTAGGCGGTGGAACAGCCCAGAGCCCCGGCACCTATGACAACGATGTCGGCAGTCTCAGTCATTCGGCCTCAATCATGTCGTCGAGGTTCACCGCCTCAGGAAACAATCGGCGAGCGGACAGGCCGGCTCGGGCCAAGATGCGTTGACCCGGCTGCAGGAACCGAACCTGATTGCTCCAGCCTTCTTCCTGAATGGGATGTCGGTGGCCTAAGACCTTCCAGAGTTGGGCGCCGAAGGTAGGCATGATCGGATAGGTGATGAGGGCCAGAAGCCTGGCTGCAGCGAGTTCGAGCGCTACCGAGGTGGCCCTGTGATCGGCGTACTCCGCAAGACCCACCAGGTGGCTCTGGTCGTGGCCAAACATGAGAGACCTGGTGACCAGATCGATGGCTGCTTTGGTGACCCTCTGCAGACTTCGACTCTGGTACCCCATGCGGGCCTTGTTGCTGATATCGGTGAGGTCGGCCATAAACTGACTGTGGTCGGCATTCCACTCGTGGAATTCCGGGGCCGAGGACATGAATTCAGAACTCACGGCGTCGCCGAGTTGGGCCAACCAGTCTTGCCAGCGTCCCACCAAGAGGCCGTTGACCGTATCGGCCATGTGCCGAAGGCTGCAACTGGTTTCGCTGATCTCGGGGCGAACCGAGGCCAAGTAGAAGCGCAGCATATCGATGGGCATCTTGCTCAGCAAGATATCGGGGCTCAAGTAGTGTCCCTTGCTCGTCGACATTTTGACGTCATTCAGGGAGAGGTACTCATTGACCACCAGTTCTGAGGCGAGCGGGATGCTCTGGTCGAGTGCCAGGCTTACGGCGGGGTCTGACATCAAGTAGCAGAAAGCGTTGTCGTAGCCGAATGTGTGGGTGACGCTCTCGTGCTCTGGAACTTGCTTTCGCAGATAGTGGTTGGCCAAGGCGATCTCCACCCATGGTGAGATGACCAGGCCCTCGAAGCCCTCTATGGGGACGGGAATTCCCCAGGTCGAGGGGGCC
>CAZVVF010000564.1:0-3897 GCA_964630575.1 uncultured Burkholderiales bacterium
CTGAAGCGGCATCCGGTACCGAATAGTAGAGCTCGGATAGCGCTGAACTAGACTTCATTCGTAACACCCCCGGTGCCAAGGCCCGGGGGTGTTTTCGATCGCCGACGAAGTTGGCCAGGCTGGCCTCAATATCAATAGGGGGGGGGAGTCGGCTTGTTTAGGTGTCTACGGCGTGGGCGCGCATGGCTTTACCATCGCAGTGCTCAAGGCTTCCGATATGGGTTGCTCCAGCAACGATGCGAGGGGCCGACCCCGCCTCGTAGGCTTCTTGCCAACGCGGAGCGCACAGGCACCAACGGTCGCCCTCCTTGAGACCTGGAAAGTTCCATTCTGGTCGCGGTGTCGAGAGGTCGTTTCCCCGGGATTTTGAGAAGGCCAAAAACTCGTTTGTCATAACCGCACACACGGTGTGGACGCCGCGGTCTCCAGGACCGGTTCGACAACATCCGTCTCGGTAGAATCCGGTCATCGGTTCGGTAGAGCAGGGCAACAGGTCCTGGCCTAAGATGTTCTTCACTGAGTTTTCTCCATTTCGCAAGCCTTGCTGAGTTCTCGGTAGGAGGCCACGAGCTTTTGGGCGGCTCGCTCCGCCTGCTCGACTGTCGTTTGGCGTCCACAGGAGAGCCGGACACTCCCCGCTGCCTCCCGTGCAGTGAAGCCCATCGCTCGGAGGACAGGTGAGCCTGTCGCGCTGTGGCAAGCCGCTCCTGTGGATGCCGAAACTTGGGCCAGGTTGAGCAGCTCCCGACCGTTGACTCCATCGAAGGTGACGTGCAGAACGTTTGGTAGGCGGTCGACGGGATGACCGTTGCGCCGGACTTTGTCGCCCAGGCCCTCGTGGAGCACCGTCCAGATTCGCTCGGCGGGTTCAGTCGATAGGAGGCCGAGTTCACCGACAAGTCGGCACGCTTCTCCTAGCCCTGCTATCAAGGGGAGAGCCGGCGTGCCTGAGCGATAACCTTTTTCGTGGCCCCCGCCATGGAGGAGCGGTTCGAGTTGGCGGCCTTGCCTGATGAAAAGAGCGCCCACTCCTTTCGGTCCATAAACCTTGTGTCCGGCTATGTTCAAAAAGTCGGCTTGAAGCTCTCGGACGTTGACGGGAACCTTGCCAAAGCTCTGGGAGGCGTCCACGTGGAAGGGAACATTGTGTGCTTTACAGATTTGGGAGATCTGGGCGAGCGGCTGCACGGTGCCCACTTCGTTTTGCCCATGGATCAGTGTGACCAGGGCCGTGTTGTCCTGTATCGCACGCTCTACCGCTGAAGGCTCGACCTGCCCGGATTCGTCCACCGGCAGGAAGGTCACTCGGTGTCCGAGCCGTTCGAGAAAGCGCAGAGGTTCGACAGTCGCGGCGTGGTCGACCTGGCTGCTGATGAAGTGGTAGACATCCGGCTTGCCCAGGCAGACGCCTTTGATGACGTGGTTGGCCGCTTCCGTGGAACCCGAGCCAAAGACGATCTCGTCAGCCTTGCATCCGAGAGCCTCGGCGACATGGCGTCTCGCTTGGTCTATGGCAGACGCCGCGCTGCGACCTTGGGGGTGAGGGGAGCTGGGGTGGGCCTGATGCTGCAGGCATTCCATCATTTTGTCGACGACCGGTTCGGCCATGGGGGTAGAGGCGTTGTAGTCCAGGTAGATCCATTCGTTGTCTGCCATGTTTTGTTTTACCCTCGGTGTTTAGTGTGCCGGAATGAGGTCGGCGAGTGCAGCGGCCACGGCGCCAGCGTCTTGGTAGCGCTTGTCCGGGTCTTTCTCTAAGAGTTTCATGATGATCTTCTCCAGGTGTTCGGGGATCTCCACCGTTTTGGAGGGTGGTGTCACCGTCTGCTTGCGATGGAGCATGAGCACCGCTTTGGGGCTCTCTCCAGTAAAGGGGGGCCGACCGGTGACCATCTCGTAGAGAACACAACCCAGCGAGTAGAGGTCCGAGCGCGGGTCGTTGTCTGTTCTCGAGGTGCGCTCCGGCGCCAGGTAGGCCGGTGTGCCAAAGTTGAGGGCGCCGCCGCCGGTACCCTTCTTGTCGCCTCTCTTGAAGGCGGTGGCGATACCGAAGTCCATCACTTTTATTTGGCGGCCTTTGGTGATGAAGATGTTCTGGGGAGAGATATCCCGATGGATCACTCCGCGACTGTGTGCCCAGCCGAGTGTGTCGGCTACAACCCTCGCGATTTGGGCTGCCTCTTGGGGTTTGATGAGACCCTCTCTCTTGAGGACGTCTCTCAGGTCTTCGCCCTCCAGGTTCTCCATGACGAAGTAGGGTATCCTGGCCCCGCTCGGGTCCTTAAACTCTCCGGTGTCGAAGACTTTGACGATGGAGGGATGCACGAGGTCGACACCGGCTTCCGCTTCGGCCTCAAAGGTTTTGCGAAAATTCTTGACTCGTGTGGTTTCCAGGTGCGGGACCTTGATGGCGACGGTCGTTCCGTCAGGAGACTTCGCGCGGTACACGGTGGCGTTGCCACCCACTCCCACGGTCTCCATCACGAGATAGTCGCCGAGCTTTCTGTCCGAGGGGAGGTGGGCTGGCGTGACAAGGAGGGGGTTGACGGGCATCTTTCTGGCGAAAAGCCTGATAAAGAGAATGACGATGGCCGTGATTCCCGCGATTTTAAAGAGTATGATTGGGTTGCCTTCTAGCATGAGCCTGGCTCCCGTTCCCCGAGGGAGACCCTCACCCCTGGTGCTAGCTCTAGAATAGACCCAACTCGTATCGGGACCTCTAGACCAGCGCTCGTTTCGACTCCGTCGATCCGGGCTGGCAGGGCGATGTTGTGGTGGCGGTAGAGAAAGCCTGAACCGGTGTATTCCAGGAAGCCTACCACGGGGGCCAGAGCCTGACTCTTGAAGCGAATCTCGCAATGGGCCGCCGTGCCGAGTCGAACCTGGGCTTTCGTGATGTTGTAGCGGTCGTTCTTCTCTAGGATCTGAAACTTCGAGTAGGCCGAATGAAGGCTCGGTACGACCCAGAAAAATTCGGACTCACCCAGCAGAAGGCTGGAGCCACTGAAGAGGTTCGTCGACTCTCCTGTGTAGAGAAGCTCACCGTTGACGTCGATAAATTTGTCATCGCTCAACTCGCAGACTCGCAACTGAGCTTGCCCGTCTTGGACGGTGATCTGGCAGGTCGGCATGTTGGGAAGCGGGAGAGGGTGATGAAACGACGTTGTGCGCGGGCCTAGGGTGAACGTTAGGGGACCCTGGCTCGGGGTGGTTAAGGTCGCACCCTTCCACGCTCCGTTTCTGAAGTGGAGCACGTTGTGGCTATCCTCGTTGGAGCCCTGCGACGGAGCTTTCGGCTCCGATGCTCCCTCCGTGGTGTCCCCGGGAGGACGGGAAGGCCCGCCATCGGAGAGCCAGATCTGATACCCCTGATGACGCATGACGTCGGCCTTGGAGAACTCCAGCGGTGTCCCCACTCTCAACGGAACGGCCAGTGTCCCGAAGGGGAGGGGCGTCTCTCTCGTGGTAGGGCACGGAGCCTCTGGCGTTTCCACCAGAGCTCGTTGGTCCTGGATCTGGAATTGAAAGCTCAGCTCGCTCTTTTGAGCGGCGGGAAGAGCGATGACCTGGGATAGCTCCCCGGTCTCCTCGGCGGCGATGGCTGCGGCTCGCCTCTCGGGAGTGAAACTCACGCTGAGCTGCTCCTTTTGCACGGGGATGCTGAAAACTCGAGCTTTGGCTTCGGAGGAGCTTTGCACGTTGAGGGTGAGTTGACTGGTCTCTCTGGGACTGGGCGCGTCCATGGGCTGGCCTTTGGCGGCTTCGACCAGGAGCACCAGTCGACCCAAGGAGAGGATGTCTCCGGGCTTGAGCAGTTCCGAACGAGTCAACTGTCGACCGTTGAGAAGGGTGGGATTTGTCTGAGAGCGGTGGTGAACCATGTAGGTCGACGCGCCG
>CAZVVF010000565.1:0-3894 GCA_964630575.1 uncultured Burkholderiales bacterium
TTGAAGAAAGATCCACTTGTCGGCTTCGGCTTCGACCACTTTTCCGATCGGTTTACCAGCACCGTGA
Source organism: uncultured Burkholderiales bacterium (assembly GCA_964630575.1). GTDB lineage: Bacteria > Vulcanimicrobiota > Xenobia > Xenobiales > JADMJV01 > JAEXNA01. The sequence goes on from CAZVVF010000565.1 coordinate 68, forward strand.
CCAGCGTTGGCCTCGACACGAAGGAGGATGGGAGCGTGGGCCTGATCGTCGCCTTGGGCCAGCTGTAGTTCGGCGGTCATCTTGCGAGCGTGCAGAGGATCGGTGCGACTGTCTTTCTCTCCGGCCATCAAGAGTGTGGCCGGATAGGGCTGACCGAGGCGCTCAGCTTTGGACTGTACATTTTGGTAGGGAGAGTAGTCGTGGATGTACTCGAATTGACTCTCTTGCTGCGAGGAGCCGTATTCGGCCCTCCACAGCTTTGCGATGCCAAACTCATCGTAGCGAACCATGTCGAGAAGAGGGACAGCAACGACCGCCGCCTCCATCAATTCGGGGGCTTGAGTGACGGCCGCTCCAGTGAGCAGGCCACCGTTTGAGCCACCGGCAACGGCCAACTTATGAGGGTTGGTGTAGCCCTGGGTGATGAGGTGTTGTCCGGCCGAGATAAAGTCGTCGAAAACGTTCTGTTTCTTCTCCAGCATTCCACCTTCGTGCCACTCGGCGCCGTACTCTCCACCACCTCTGAGCGTCGCCACAGCGTAGATGCCGCCCTGTTCGAGCCAATGGGCCGTCGATTTCGAGAATCCGGGGGTGAGGCTGACGTCAAAGCCACCGTACCCGTAGAGAAGCGTGGGGGTCTCACCGTCGGGCTCGAGACCCTTTTTATGAACCAGGAACATAGGAACCTTGGTGCCATCCACGGAGCGGAAGAACTCTTGTTTCACCTCGTAGTTCTGAAAGTCGAACGGGACTTCGCTCTGGGCCACAACCTCAGGGGTGGACTTGGCTGGGTCGAGTTCCATGACCGCGTGCGGGAAGTTGTAGGAGGTGTAGTTGAATTCGAGCTTTCCGTCCTCACGTTTTTTCAGGCCAGAGACCGACCCGATGCCTGGCAACTCAACCTTGCCTTGCGACTCCAGTGTCTGGCCAGGCTTGGCCGAAAAGACAGCGATCTCCGAGTGGGCGTCGCGCAGATAGTTGGCGTAGACCTTGCCCTCGGTTCTGGTCACCGACTGGAGCGTCGCTTCAGCGTCTTGCGGCAATATCTCTTTCCAGTTGTCCTGATCGGGTGCGGCCAGGTCGATCTCTAGGAGCCTCTTGCGAGGCGCGTCCAGAGTCGTCAGGACTTGAATCTTGCTACCGTTCTCTACGAACTCTGCTTCCGACTTCGCCTCCACGCCCGAGAGCAGCACCGTGCGCTCGCCGGTCTTCACATCCTGGACGATCAGATCGTCTCGGGTCCACCCTTGCGAGACGGTAAAGAGAAGCTTCTCGCCGTTCTCGGAAAGCTGAACCGAGGTCCAAGCTTCCTTTGGGATACCTTCGCCAAAGAGTTTCGGATCGTTCGCCGGGTCCTCACCGATGCGATGGTGGAAAACGTGTCTGTGGTAGTTCTCCTCGCCGTCAGGCACCGTCCCTGGTTCGGGGTACTTGGTGTAGTAGAAGCCGCTCTCGTCCGGTTCCCAGGCGAGGCTCGCGGCGCGTGTCCGAGGGATGACCTCGCCGGTCTCTTCGCCGGTCTCGAGGTTGAGAACGTGGAGCCGACTCCACTCGTCACCACCGGAGGAACGACCGTAGGCCAGGTATTGTCCGTTCGGTGAATGATACATCCAGTCTAAGGCTTCGGTACCTTTATCGCTCCAGCTGTTGGGATCTAGAACGACCTCAAACTCTCCCGCATCGTTCTTCTGGTACAGAGCGGACTGATTTTGCCCGCCTCCCGTTTGTAGAGAAACTCGCGACCTCCCACGGTGTAGGGAGTCTCCACGTTCTTGCCGGAGAAAAGCTCCCCCAAACGCTCCACCACCTGCGCGCGTTCTGGGACGGTCTCTAGCTTGGCGGCGGTATAAGCGTTCTGGGCTTTGGTCCAGTCCTTCACTTCTTGAGACGTGCCATCTTCCAACCAACGAAATTTGTCCACAACATCCTGACCGTGATAGTTGTCGACCACTGGTCTCTGATCGGTGGAGGGGGCCATCTGAGAGGAAGCCTCTTTGCTGACCTGGGCCGAAGTGGGTTGGAATCGAATGGAACTGATATTCACGTGAAATTTCTCCTTGTAGATATTAAAGAAGATCCTAGAGATTCTCTCGTTGCCAGAGTGTTACACCTTGACCAGTTCTATCCATCACACCAAACGAGAGTCTCGCTCAGAGCCAAGCTCGAAGATTCGACCAGGAGGTATCACCGCCCCCTGCAATGAGGGAGTAAACCCGGAGGTCAAGTCCCCTTGAAGAAGCAACACCTAATAGCCGCTATGATATCCACAGCCTTGTTGGCCGGCTGTAGCGAAAAAGCCCAGCCCTCAGCCAACCCTACCAGCCCAGCGCAGACCCGCTCTAGTGCCAGCCCAGCCGCCCAGCTAACCCCAGAGGCACCCGCCGTGCCTGCTGTCGTCTTTTCCGATCAAGACAAAGCTCAGGCACAAGCCATGATCGAAGGCTGGAACGAGGATGGTTATTTCGACAACCAATCCACCCTTCTCAAAGAGAACGGTCGAGCCTATCTGTACTTAGCGGCCAACGAGACCGATCTGCCCAAGAAGGCTCAGGCCTTCAAGGCCATCAAAAAGATCTACGTCGAGTACGACAAAGACACCAAACTCTTGGTTGATGCCGACTACCAAACCGTGGTACTGACCCACCTCAACCACCCCAACAAAGAAGTCCAGATGGCGGCCATCGAAGCGGCCTATCCGGCTGTTCGAGGCGACAACCCTGACCAGGCGATAATAGAAGCCCTGCTAGTGCTCGGTGAAGACCCCGAGGCAACGGTGCGGTTTGCCGCGCTCAAGAGTCTAGGCGCAACCAGTGGCGAGACTCGCCAGAAGAACCTGGCCATCCCGAAGCTGATGCTGGAACGGATCCAAGACGAGCCCTTTGTTGCAGCCTTGGCCATCGACGGCTCCTACAAGAATTTCAACGGAGACCAGGCTCTTGAAACCGAGTACTTGGAAGCCCTGATAGAAGCCATGAAGAACACCCACCCTGTTGTGCGGGGAGAGGCCTTGAGCAAGTATGCCAAGAGCAACCGAAAGGACAAAGCCGAGGTTCTCGCTCAAGCCAAACTCATGGCCAAAGACCAAGAGGCCTTCCCCTTAGCCGAGGCCCTTCGAGTGATAGGAGAGTTTGGAGACGAGAGTGACATCCCCGAGGTCGCGAAACATCTCGACGACACCCGGGACAACTCTTACCAGCTAAAGTTCCAAGACATGACCGGCAAGAGCACCCAGACCAACCACGGGGGCCTGACCGGACACTCCGTTGCCGATGCCGCCACACGCGCGCTGGACAAGCTCACCGACGGTCGACCCGACAAAGGCTTTGAGGCTGCCAAGGTGGGTTACGGAAAGAGTGCTGACGGTGATGTGGCCAAGAATGTAGCCGCCGCCAAAGCGTGGATGGCCCAAAACCTAAAGTAGCGGTAAAACCGGCCGCTATCGTGGTCACAAAAAAAGAGCCTCGTTCCCTACAGAACAAGGCTCTTTTTCTTTTAGGAATGTCGCAGAAACTACTTGGGAGTGACGTTGCGATAGCGCGTTCCACGGGACGTCGAGTAAGCCTCGCGACCGTAGAGAACCTTGCCATCTTCACCGGTGATGCTGTAGGTCTCAACACCGTCCATTCTGATGGTGCTTCCTTCGCCCTCACCTTGTGAGTAGAGAACCTTGCCGTTGGAATCGACCACGGTGAAGACGTCGTCTGAACCGGTTCGAATGATAGCGTTGTCCCGACCGACACCACCGTTGATGCTCGCTTGGTCTTTACCAGAGCTCACGGTGTACTCGAAGTTGTCGTTACCCCAACCACCGTTTTGAGTGATCGTGT
>CAZVVF010000566.1:0-3886 GCA_964630575.1 uncultured Burkholderiales bacterium
TACGAGCGAGAGAACCGAGACCTCAACGGCAACATCACAGAGCCTACCACCGGCATGAACTATTGGTACAAGAACACTCGAAGCTACTACGACACGGCTCAAGATCCGGCTCCCAATCTGCCCTTCCCTGGAGACTTCGAAGACATCAAAGAGTGCTTCACCAGACCGCGACAAGGAGATTCGCCCGGGTCGTTAGCTTGATCCAAATCAAGGCCAGGTCTGTGAAAGTCGTGTACTGATGGGGGGAGACACTCCTCAAGAATCCTTGAAAGGGCCGTGTGTACGAGAATGAAAATGAAAAGACACCCAAAAGAGTTCGTCGTTGCTATCACCCTCTACCTTCTGAGTGGACCGACCTGGGCGCTTGGGGGTCCCCCCTCTCATCACGAAGCCATCGTTCAGAGGCCGGCCTATTCTCGGCTGGCCTTGGAGTCCGAACTAAGACTCAACAAGGGACAGAAGTGGCAGGTGGACGACGCGATGATGCTGCGCCTTCGCCAGATGGAAGAGGAGGTGGAAAGCTATCGAGGCACAGGGGTTCAAGACGCCCAAAAGCTCGGGAAACGCCTGAGAGCAACCTTGAACAAGCTGGTCTCTGATTGCACCATGCATGGGCCAGCCCACGACGAGCTTCACAAATGGTTGGTCCCATTTATGGAAAACGTCGACGCTCTCAATCGGGAGTCCAACCAGGCAGCGGCGAGAAAAAGCGTCCTGAAGCTCAAGAACTCGTTTCAGGTCTTCAACCTCTACTTCCAGTAACCAAGGTCACCAAAATCCTCACCTGGTCACTCTCGAAGGGCCTTCCTTGAAGGCTTCTGGAAGCTCACCCGATCCCCAACCTAGAGGGATTGCAAGGGACAAATCCAGATGGAGGGGAAGGCTCCCCCACAATGTTCTCTCAGACAGTGGAATACGCAGTAAGAGCGGTTGTCATGCTCGCTCAATGTCACGAGCAAGGGCCTGTGGGCAGCGCTCTTCTTGCCCAGCGAGCTCAGGTTCCACCGAGTTACCTGGCCAAAATCCTCCAGAATCTGGCCAAAGCGGGAATCGTGATTTCTCGGAGAGGGGCCAGCGGTGGTTTCATCTTGGCGCGAACTCCCGAAGAAGTCACCATTCTCGACGTGGTCCAGTCGGTGGACCCCATTCACAGAATCACGAAGTGCCCGCTCAATTTAGACTCCCATTGCGAAGTTCTGTGCCCCATGCACGCCAATCTAGACGCGGCGATCGCCGAGGTTCAGGGTATTCTGGGCTCCTCCACCATCGCTGAGTTGCTGGGGGACAAATCTCGGCCAAGCCCCATGGTCGAGACCATCCGCTTTTTGAAGGATTCGCGCTAGAGCCGGTCTGTCGGGCTAACTCCTTTGACCGAAGGTCAGCAGAAGGAGGGTCTCCTTCGTAGCGGTGACAGAGTGAGCCGTCTCCGGCGAAAAGGCGATAGCTTGCAGTGTTGATAGACGAAAACTCTTTTGCTCCGTGACGCAGAGAAACTCAATCTCGCCCTCGAGAACCGTTGCTGAGGCCGGGGCTGGCGCGTGGTGTTCCTTGAGCTTAGCACCAGCCTGGAGGGCCACCAAGGTCAAGCTGAACTCGCTTCCGCGAACGAGTGAACGCGCGTTTTTGAGGTTTTTCTCATAGCTTGGATGCTCTCGCAACTCCTGAGCGATGGCGCGAAAGTCCATCGACAGCAAAAGGGAGCCGTCCACGGGTAGGGGTCTGTCCTTGTCAGTCATGAACGATCTCCTTAAAATACGGGTCGATGGAGTTGGGCGCTAGCCTTATTTGAAAGCTATTGGCTATGGACTCAGCGTCTCTCTTCGCTCGGGTCGCGACCGGTCCCTGGAAGAGTTCATCAACGGTCATCCGAAACAGACTCAGCCAGCGTAGGAAGTGACATTCGTTGAGGGGGAGCTTGTCGTGCAGCCGCTTGTGAACCACAAAAGGATTGCCTTCATACTCGCTGTCCTGAAACAGTATTCGGTTCCAAAAGCGATCCATCACCGGAAGATGCGAATCGAGGTCCACCTTTGCCACATCCTCAAAAACGGGCCTCAGGACGTCATCGGCGTAAACCCGTTTGTAAAAGGCTCGCACCATGACTTTGATATCTTCGATGTCTCGAATGTCGTGACGTTTCTGCATCACTTCCATGTCTCTTTCTCCAACTCTATTCGTCTACAGCTGAGCTGTCGGGTTGATCGCACGAACGGCCTGGGAGAGCCTCTCACGCAGCGCCTCTTCCAAGGCGATGTTGAACTCAGAATCGTGGTGACGGCAGGTTTCACAGAGACAATCTATCCAAACAGAATAGTTCAGACGCCCCTCACCGCCGTGACGCTTGGCGTGCTCCTCCTGAGCCAGCCTGGCCTCCTCCGAGTCAGGGGCGACATCGGCCAAAGCCAGGAATCTAGGAAGGGCGCGGGCGAGTCTTCGCTTCTGCTCACCCAGGTCTCTCCCACGAAAGCTCTCCCTTGCGCTCGGGGAACGAGCCAGGAGAATGTCGTAGAACGTATCCAAATAATTTGTGTTTTGAGCCAGGGTATTGAGACACTCCTGAACTCTTCGCTCACCGTTACAATGCATCGACTCGGTCCCCTCTGCTGCAGCGCTAGACGCCCTATTTCGGACAATCTTGTCTTTTTTTTGATACTCGCAAAAATTGAGGGCCGAGTCAAGGCTGTTCTCTCCTTCGAACCCGGCTTCACGCCCTCTGCCATCGTCTGAGTTCAAGAGCACAAAGGGTGCCTTGCCCACTTCCAGAAACAGTTTCCCTGTGACCGTGCTTAGCCAAGACATAGCAGAAGAGTTGGGCCTGAGTTATGCCAAGGGCCCTCAGGCCATGGCCTTGTTTCATCGGATCAAAATCCTTGAACAGGCCGACGCCATCGGCGCGGCTGTGTTGGACCAACTCTGCGACCTCGACGAGGTCGGTTCGAGACTCTCCATCGTCTCCTTGAAGGCAGCCCACGGGAGCTACAGAGGCTTTGAAACCTACCTGTGCAGCGAAATCCACAGCCCCTCGGTCTTGATGGTCATGCTGCGCTTGGCTAATCCTGAGCCACAGAAACTCCTCCTCTACGCCGAGGGGTTCCTCAGCAAACTCGGGAAAAAGCTCTTCAAGAGCCAAGACTTGCAGATCGGAGACGAGAAGCTCGATGCCCTCGTCATGGTCAAGAGTTCCGCCCCCGAGAGCACTCTGCGCCTGCTCCAGAAGCCCGCAACCATCGAGGCCCTGCTCTCGCTTTACGAGCGATATCCCGACAGCGTGACCAACGACGTCAGCCTCCGTCTCAAACTCGCCGATCCCACACCTGGCGACCTTCGAGACGCTCTCGATCGCCTCTGCCAGGTCGCCGAGAGCCTTGGCGACCACGATTGATCCGGCGAAAGAGCACTTCGGTCCGTCCCTGGGATCAAGACACCTTCCGCAGACGCAGAACGCTCAAGGCCAGCAGAACAGAGCTGGTCAACATGGCCGTCACAGCTCCTACTGGCGAGAACTTTCCACAGGCGGCAAGCGACCAGGCCAGTAGGTTGTAGCTCAGTGCCAGCAAGCCCGTTTGCTTGAGGACGGACACATACTTGCGAGAGTAGCGCAAAACGTCCAAGAGCACCGGTAGGTTCTGAGGCTCCAGGCAAATATCGGCCTGGGACAAGGCCATCGCCCTGGTCCCCAACTGGCAGCTCACCGTCGCCTTGGCTAGGGCCAAGGTATCGTTGAGCCCATCTCCGGCGAAAAAGGAGCGCTCCCCCATACAGTCGGGCTTGTCATCCGGGCGTAGGGCACCGCGGTACTGAACTCGCTGACCAAACAGATCGCAGAACCTTTGACCCGCCTTCTCATCGGGATCCCCTGAGAGTATCGCGATCCACCTGTCTTCGG
>CAZVVF010000567.1:0-3885 GCA_964630575.1 uncultured Burkholderiales bacterium
TGATGACCGCCGGCATGATCGCCTTCGAGCTCGGCGACGCCCCCATCGCCGACCGATCATCATTTCCCCGCCACTTTGAGCTTTGATGCCTCGTAGGAGATGAGGCGCTCCAGCGTCACGGTCCGCTTGCCTCCCCCTTCGAGTCGTCCATCCTCAGGATTCTCAACCATCCACCACACGGTGATTTCTACGTGGAAGAGATCGGGCCCGAACTTGGTTCTTTCCTTGGAGCCTGCTGCAAAATAGGTCGCTGCATCAGCGACCTTGGTCCACACCGCCTTGTATTGAAAATCAACAGGCTGCCCCTCTTCGTGAGACAGGAGTTGGCGCACTCCAGTCTGCGTGCCGCCCTCCAGGGCGGGTGGCCCATTGGCTAGGGCCTCGTCGAAGAGGTACTGAGCAACAAAGGTGCCGGCGGTGGTATCGGTCGACTTGGTGCTCGCCACCAGCAAGCTACCCAAAAGCCCTAAAACGCCGACGATCATAAGACTCAGCATTATTAGGGCCAGCAAGGTTTCCAATAGCGTCAGCCCACGTTCTCTATAGCGAAAAGAAAGAACGCAACGCGATGCTTGTCCCGATTTGTGAACCCCTAAACACCTAGCCACAACTGCTAACAAGTATACCACGCAAACAGTGACATCCCCACCCCTTACGAAGGGATTGCATGCCTGTTATTGAACGCGAGAACCGTGATATTTCTTACCTCCCGTGCCGCTCTCCGACGGATCCTCTTGGCTTTCTTCATGGTCTGGGCGCTGACCCCTTTCGTTTTAGCTCAAGAGATGGCGGGGGTCTGGCTCTCTCCTGATTGGTTTTTCCCCGGTGATCGCCAGTACAGTGCACAGGAGGTTCGACGCACCGCTCGGTCCGTTTTCGAAACCCTTGCGGAAAAAGACGTCGACAACGTGTTCCTAGAAACGTTTTTGCGAGGCTATGGGATCTGTCCCTCGATCCAACAGGGCGAGCGAGGCCAGGACGCTCGAGTGGTCGCCTACCAACCGGGAGGCCAGGGGCACCCCGTCTATCCCCACTTGGAGTGGGACTACCAAGTCCAGTACGACACCGTCCTCGACCCTCTGCAGATCTTCATTGAAGAGGGTCAGGCCGCCGGTATCGAAGTCCACGCCTGGGTTCACATGTTTTATTGGCGTATGGACAACAGCGACATCATGCTGCCCTGGCACAATGGTCCCACCCTCTGGGGACACCTGATGGAGGAGTATCTCCGGGAACAGGCCCAGCGGCTCTCCTTTGTTCAAGACAGCACCGTGCGCCCCGGCTACGAAAGCCTGGTGGAGAAAACGCTAGGGGGAGACCTTCCGGTCTCGGTACTGGACCAAGCCGCCGACCTTTTCGCCGTGGGTTGCGACACCCAACAGCTCGAAAGGCTGCTCAGCCAGAACGGTGTCGACTCAGACGGGAATCCCATCGGAGCGCTCATCTCGCGCATCTTGAGTTCCGGCGGGGAGCGACCGACATTTGTCCTGATGGCCTCCGATAGCGATCCCTTTCCAGCCCCACGAGGCAGGGCGCTCCGCTCCATCTACGTCGATCCTGAGCACCCCAAAGTTCGCGAGTCGCTGCGCCAAGCGATCCAGAACATAGCTCAGAACCATCCAGGATTAGCGGGCATCCACCTGGACCACGTCCGCTATCCTGTGGACGGTCAGGGATTGGGCCAAGACACCGGAGTGATCAACGGCAACTACCGATATTTTAACGCCACAAACTCCCGAGAGATGGCTCAGTACAGCCGACTCACCGAAAAACTAGAGCAGCGCAAGCAGGCTCTCAACACCTTGGTTGAAGAGATCGCTGAGACTCTGCCACGGGGGATGAGATTGTCTGCTGCCGTGCTGCCTCTCTACTATCGCGACCGAGACACCGGAAACTTTCGCACATCGGGTTACGACTACTCCGCCCAAGACTGGCTTCAATGGCCGGTGGACTTCGTGGTGCCCATGATGTACGAGTACCACCCCTACCTCATTCGAACTTTGGTGGATAAGTATCAATCCATGGCTGACGCGGCCAGACCCAAGAATCCCATCGCCGTCTACCCGGGCATCTCGCGCATACGCTACACTCGCGATGGAAGCGTCAGACCGAGAGGCTGGGTCTTTTTTGACCTCACGCTGGCCAGGGATGTCAGCAATCCGCGAAGCGAAGCAGAGGATTTGGACTTTGGCGGAGAGTGAAGGAAACAACCTTCGACGCGCCTTTCTAGGGGGCCAACCTGCCGCAGGGGGAGGCGTTTTTGGCGCGCGCAAAAGGGCCGAGCAACACTCAGCCGGTGGGCTCGTTGTCCGCAAAAAAGGGAACCGTGCGCAGATCTGCCTCGTCTCCAAAAAGGGGGGCCGAGTTTGGGCCTTCCCCAAAGGGAGGGTCGATCCGGGCGAGTCGCTCGAAGAGACAGCCATCAGGGAGGTTCTCGAAGAAACGGGTCACGCCGCCTCCATCATTGATAAACTCGACACCATCGAGTACTACTTCTTCCTCAAAGAGAACAACACGTTTTACCACAAAACGGTGACCTTCTTTCTCATGAGAGTGACCAAAGAGCACGCTCAGGAACGCGACCAAGAGGCTGACTCCGTTGGCTGGTACGATGCGGGAGTCGCCAAAAGGAAGCTGTCTTACCTCAACGAGAAAAAGATCTTGGCCAAAGCCGAGAGCCTCTTAAAGTTCCTCTAGCGCGCGCCGCCACACCGTCAGCGGCTCGTCCAGAGCCACTTCACCTGGGTTCCAGACCACCGACTCAATGCCCTGATAGACCCTAACCCAAGGGGATGAGAGTTCGAGCGGACGCCCCAAACAGGCAAAAGCTGTGAGGCGGGTATCCGCCTCTAAGCGCTGGGACAGCGACTTGAGGGTCCGAGCGCTGTAGCGAGCCGAGGCTGCAAAGGCCTTTGTGGCCCCAGGCCAAGCACAGGTCAGAAAATCCTCGCAGAGGAGCGTCTCCGGCGGCAGTCCGGCTCGCTCCATCAGAAGCTGTCCCGCCTCTACCAGATCAGCGTTTCGCTCAAGGCCACGCGAGGCGACTCCCATTTGAGAGGCCGCCAAAACCAAGTGTCCCGCACCGGAGCCCAGGTCCAAAAAGCGATCCTGTGGCCCCAGGTCGAGCAAGCCGAAGACCTTCTTGTAGAGGACCGCTGGAGTCTCTCCGTAGGCTGAACTCTCTATCTCTCCGTCCAGGTCCACCCGCTGTTCTGAGAGCCATTGCGGTATCAATGTTCGGGTCAGACCCCGGTGGCTCAGCGCCTGGAGATCGTCCGTCAAGGCTTACTCCCCGATCACAGCCATTCTGCTGACATCCACAAAGTTACCATCCACGAAAAACTCATCCTTCAGCTGGCCCTCCTCCGAAAACCCCGCCTTTTCAAAGGCTCGACGGGCTCTCGGGTTGACCGAACTGACATAGAGGTAGACCTTGTGCAAGCCCAGTTTCTCAAAGGCGAAGCGAAGGAGCAAACGGCTCGCCCGGGTTCCATAGCCCAGACCCCGACATTCGGGGGCGCCCAGCAAGATCCTCAGTTCCGCGTTGCGGTTTATCCAATGGATGTTGTGAAGCCAAACATTACCCAAATAGGTTTGGTCCTCTATGGTCTTGACGGCAAAAATAACGGAGTTCTTGTCCTGCAAGCAGCTCTTGTACCAATTCTCGTGCTCGACTTGCGTCACCGGAAGCGAACGCCCCAAAAGTCGGGCGAACTCTTCGTGGTTCACCCACTCGAGATAAGACTCCGAGTCGGCTTTTTCAAAAGGGAAGAGACCTAGACAGTCATCGTGAAGCAACATGCCCCACGCTTCTCTGAATCGGCCTCGATGCCCCCCAAGGGGCCGGGAACTCGGGAGCTCTAGCGCGCCCGAACCAGCGGGAAA
>CAZVVF010000568.1:0-3883 GCA_964630575.1 uncultured Burkholderiales bacterium
CGTGCAGCTGCATGACGATGACGCCACATATTGGGGTTAGGCTCACCCATTCGTTCCGTGGAAGGCAAAGTTGCAATCTTGAACAAAGCATCCAGTAACGATTCAGGCTCATCACCGCCGCCTTTGGCCTCAAGACTGGCCAGATTGGATCTCACTTCTTCGATTGAAGTCGAGAAAGGGAAATCTATCCACCATTGGTTACCATCGGACATGAAATCTCGGTAACCAGACACTTTGATGCGCCAATCCTTGACTGGAGACCCTCCATTTGCATCGGGTGTGGCCAATGAATTCGCAAAGCTATTGATGTTGTTGCGAAGTGCATTGATAGATGGCTGCATACTTCCAGACACATCCAACAGAAAGACGATATCGACGATTCCCTTTGTTTTCTCTAGTGCTTCTTGAGCCATATTCTTCCCCTAATAATTAAATTTCAAATATTCGTCATTCAAACTATTGCACATCGCAAATCTTGATCTTGTACTTCTTACAAATACACGCCAATTCGTCTTGATCGACGACTGGGTCCCATAAAAGTCTTTCGGCGACCTCGTTTAACAGCTCACGATGCACTGTCAATTTCTTGATGACATAGCGATATTCTTCTGCGACGAATTCGCGATTCAGTTTTTCGTTGTGAGCGAACTCTGAATGAGTCGGATTCCCGACCACAATCGCAAGATTAGACTCGGACTGCCCGGGTTTCTCCATTGAAGGGGCAAATCCCCATCGGGCAAATGCACGGGCAGACTTATTCGCAACATTCTCCAAATCACCAGAGGCACCGTTAGTGATGTACTCAGCGCCTACTAAGATTTCTTCTGCAGCTCGGCCTCCTAATGACACACGAACATCCCTTCGGAAATCGAAATAGGTCATTTGGTCTTCATTTTTTGCATAATAAAAACTGAATGACTCCACCGTCACGCCGCCAAATCCAGATGCGCCCGGAACGATTGAAGTGTAGTCAGGGACGTCTCGCCCATCAGTTTCCAAGACTGCCATGACTGCATGTCCAGCCTCATGGTATGCCGTTTGGCGGCGTACACTCTCCAATGGTGACTGAGCTAATCCTTCCTCCAATAAACTATGCGTCGAAATATGAACTAGATCCAAAAATTCAACTGGACGATTTTCGCGATGATAAATCCGCTTCAAGCTCAACAATGCCAACTCTCGTTCCTCAGCCTCATTGAAATTCCAAGTCACCAACCGACCAATTTTCCCAGCTGAATCCAACAGTGTTTTTCCACAAATATCACGTCCCAAGTTTTCAATAAATTCCAAACCAGTCATCTCTAAAGAGCGCTCAGGCAAAGAAATAAAACGCTCAAACAGTCCAACTTTTTTAAATCGGGGCGAGACATAATCAATTTGATGAGCGGAGACAGCAAACACTACCGGTTTTGCAGGATTAAATTCGCGTAGCCAGTCGGAAAGTTTTGATTGAAAACGGTCTACACTTGCTGCATCATCTTCGCTCTCATCCTTTTCCCCCTTTGCCAACATCCAGCGCGCAGGTTCCAGATACACCAATATGGGTGATTTGCTCCTGAAAGCTGAGGCAGGAGACATATCCATCACTTCTTCATGTGGAATATGAATGAACTGCATTCCCGCATCTATAGCCACACGTCGTAGCACTTCTCTGCAATAGCTCTCTCTTTCGTTAACCAATACAACCCCTCTTCCAGCCAAAGCCCAGGCATCCAAATTCCCTTTGCTATCGACTACTCGGCGCAGGTCATCTGCCCACTCTTTAATGGAAGCGTGTCCAACGATATGCTCCCATGAGTAAACATGCTCTAGCTCATCTGATTTGGGTAAGCTTGCTTTGGCACGTGCACTATCAGGATCATCTAGACGTGCGTAGGCATCTTCTGGAATCGTATTAACATGAACCACATCCATCACTGCGGGCAGATAGAGATCCAAAATCGAAATGCCCCGATCAACCATGACATTCACCATAGCTATAGAAAGCAACCCGTCTTTGAGGTAAGCCTTCGACTCATACCGAATCTTGCCGCTTTCGAAATTAAGACTCATCTGACCGGCAAGCAGGCCAAAGTTGACACGAGCAATCAACTCAGACACTTCTTTGAGCTTTCGCGGCGGAACTGTTACGGGGCAATATAGAAACACTTCGAGGCCGAACCGTTCTTCATAGACCTCAACATAACCCTTGTATTTGAAATCACCGCCATCTTCACTGGTAAATTCATACGTGGCACGATTTCCCCCCTCGGCAATTTCGATGTCGGCGCTTTTGAAATACTCGTGAACCCACTCACTGACGACTTTGGTGAGCGGTTTTAGTTCTTGTTTTAGTGGTTCCATAGTTATTCCAACAATTAAAGTGTTCCAAACAATATGCCCAAAATCCCGGCGGTATCACCTATGACCAGCGTTCTATCTTGCAGTCTTTAAGGTAGTAGGAAATGCCAGCTTCGTCTGCCGTGTAATTTTCAAACACTCCCATCACGACCACTTTCTCCCCCTCCACGGGCGAAAATCCGATAGTGTTCGAGCACCATGCGCTAATAATTTCGCCTTTGGCATCTTCCCACTCGATATACATTTTGAAGTCTGAGAACGACGACCTGTCCCCGCTCGACCTACCTTGCACCTTAAACTTTCGACCAAAATATTTCTCTACTGATTTAACACTTAACAAATATGCCTTTCCAAGTTCGGCGATTTCATTTTTATTCATGAAATCAGGTTCGGATTTCAATTGCGAACTAGGTTCAGCATATGTAATTTTCGGGAAAGCAAAAATCACGCTCAGCAGCGCGCAAAATAGAACACATTTCATGCTGGTACTTTCTGGGTTTCCATTACTCTCATAGTTATTCCTCTGGGACAATTTCAAGTGCTTCTTCAGCCGTCTTGCCGGCGAAGCAGATCGCCATCAATTGCGGTAGGCGGTATTCCATGATGCTCTTCAAGATATTAAACACATTGCTAATGTGCTGTGTTTCAAAGGTGGCGTCATCGTAATCCATTCCGTGGCAGCAGCGAATGACACGTTCATCTTGAACAAAGTGCAGTGCCCCTAAAGGATAGCTGCAGTTGACCAAGTTGAGCCACTTCAACACCTCTGGCATCTTGGACTCAGGAATTTTGGTATCCATGAAGTAGAGATACATCTTGAAAAATACAGGCTTCTCAGCAGCATCAAAATAACACTTAAGCGAAAAATCTCCTGTCTTGTATCCAAAATAAGTTGAGCTCGTCTGATTTTCCTCATCGATTTCAGGACGCTCTTCCCACTCCTGCTCCTCGAGCCATTGTGCGATTACTTCAGTAATTTTCCAGTCACTCATGCTGCTTTCTCCATTTGTTGATTGATAAAATTTACGGCAATAACAACTTTCTCATAACGATTTATCACTCCCCTTCTTTACCTTGAGTTTCTTGAAAATATCAATCCCATTCGATTTGGCGAACACCACTAAAGCTTCGGATGCATCCAGCATCGATAGAACTCGTTTCTTTGCATAATCCACACCTGTCGTTCCTGTGACACCGTGGACAAGGCGATGTCTTAATGGGAATGCATCTTCCTTAAAGTATTTCCAATTTTGAATAAGTTCGGCCAAGCGAGCCGAGGGGATTTCGCTCTTCCACAGCCTTTTATATCCGTCCAACCCAGACACTTTTCTGAATAGGCCGGCATCTCCCTTGAATTTATCGTTTGTACTTGTTCCAAGACCAATAATCACCCGTCTCACCGTCCATTCGAAATTCGCAGCCGCCAATATCACGGCAATAACTGACTCACCACTTTCAATGAATGAAAGGATTTTCCTGCGTCTATTTTCAATAGTGTCATTTACCAGAAACACAAATCACCTCGTAATGGTTGCCGCAGTAA
>CAZVVF010000569.1:0-3880 GCA_964630575.1 uncultured Burkholderiales bacterium
CGAGGTCCTGCTCCACACCGGCCGCACCCACCAGATCCGGGTACACCTAGCCTGGCTTGGATACCCCATAGTAGCCGATACGCTCTACGGCAAACCCCGAGACACCTTTGGGCTCTGCGGACAAGCCCTGCACTGCACGGAGTTAGGCTTTACCCACCCTGTGGGTGGCAAGCCGCTCGAATTCACGGCCGAGCCGCCTGCCGATTTCTTGCAGGCTCAATCTATGATGCTCTAACCTTGAACCTTTACCCCAAGGCCAAGACAGGTTACAATACCAGCATGACACAAGGAATCAACAGCCTGAGTACGAGCCTTCTGGCAGCGGCCGCCGCCGTTCTTCTGGCCATGCCGGCGATGGCTCAGCGAACCTTGGAATCGCCCGGCGCGCTGGCTCCTTCATCAGCGCCGGCAGGACGGGTCAGGGCTGTCCGCCCGAGCGCTAAGCCGCCTAGCCCCGCGACCAACGATCTGAACCAGCAGAAACGAGCCACGGAGCTGAGTGAGACCCTACAGCGTACGAACCGGGCCCAGCGCGAGTATCAGCAGGGAAGCTCTCAAAGAGGGAACACTTCCTACTATCCTCCAACTCAATATCCAGGCCCCGGCACGCCTCTACCTCCCCAGGGAAGCTACTTCTACCAAAACCCCTACTACGGTTACGGCTACGGGCCAAACGGCTACGGCTATGGATACCAACCCTACGGAAATACCTACTATCCCACACCGTACAATGGAGGCTACAACAACTCCCAGTCCGGACCATCCAACCCGGGGAACACCCCTTATAAGGGGTACTGATCGGTGAGACCAAGAACCCTCGGCGCCGTCTTGGGCGGGCTACTTTTATCCTTTACACTAGCCTCGGCCGAGACCACCGAAGTGGACCGGAGCGTCGGCTCCGATGGGGTGCCCGTGATCACGATCAAAGGCCAGAAACCAGCCCCGAGCAGCCAAGTCCTGAGAAGCCCTCAGGAGATCGAACCGCGCGCCAAAGCGTTTAGAGTTTACGACCTCGACGGCCAAGAGCCGGAGACCCGCGACCAGCCCGTCGTCATCGTGGTCGGGTCGCCCCCTCCCATAGCGCCCAACCCCGACTATGGAAACTACGGCTACTACGGCTGGGGCCAACCCTACAGGACTCCCTACCGAGCCAGACCGCGACACCACAAAAACAGACCGGCCCCCTACAACGGCGGCGGTGGCTACTACGCCGGAGTCGGCTCTCGAGGGTACTACCACAACTCGGGCTACGGGCGCACCGTGGGTCAATACCTGAACTATCAGAGCCCACCCATCAACTATCAAAGCCCACCCATCAATTATCAGAGCCCTCCCATCAACTACCAATTCAACGGCTACAGAGGCTACGGAGGCTTTCGTGGCGGTTTTCGGGGAGGCTACCGCGGAGGGATCTGCCGCTGACCGCGAGCCCGACCTTCCTGCCTAGGCGACTTGTTTCGGATCTCCCAAGGAAAACCTCAACGAACGAGCCACCAAGAGTTGCTCCTTTCCGACACCCGCTAGACCCTTGAGGTCGGCCAAGGTCCTGGCCACCTTTAACCACTTTTGAAAAGCCCGCATTGACAGCTTGCTACGCTCGGCAAGATCGACCGCGAAGCGCTGATCGCGGCTGCTCCAGCCGAGACTCGAGAACAGTTTGTCCCCATTGAGGTCGCGATTGATCACCCCGCGTTGCACCTGGAGTGCTCGAGCCGTCTCCACTCTTTGGGCCACGGACTCCGATGACTCAGAAAGCGAATCCTGAGTCATCTCTGAAAGCGCGATTCTCCTCAACCCCACCAACAGATCGAGCCGGTCGAGCAGCGGCCCTGACAACTTCGCTCTGTAGCGACTCACTTGATGAGGGCTGCATTGACAGACCTCACCAGGTACGGAGGACAGGCCACAAGGGCATGGGTTCATGGCGCATACCAGGGTGAAGTGAGCTGGGTAGGTGGCCTGAAACCTGGCTCGAGATACCCTCACAACGCCTTGCTCAAGAACCAGCCTGAGCGATTCCAGGACATCGCGCCGAAACTCCGGGAATTCATCCAAAAACAAGACACCGCGATGGGCCCTGGTCACCTCGCCCGGTCGAAGCCCTCCCAAGAGTGCGACCGGTGAAATCACAGAACCCGGAGAGCGAAAGGGACGCTGAGAAGCAACGGCCTCCTCGTCACAAACGCTCCTTATGACCGCCACCTCACGCTGCTCCACGGGTGTCATCGGAGGCAGCAGTCCAGCCAGACAGCTCGCCAAGAGACTCTTACCACAACCAGGCGGGCCCACAAAAGCGAGATGATGACCGCCCGCGGCTGCGATCTCAAGGCCGAGCTTGGCAAGCTTTTGCCCCCGAACCTCGGCCAGGTCAGGAGCCTGAACAGAAGAGGATGCACGCTCCCGACGGACTCTCTCTCTCACAGACAAATGACCACGACAGAACTCAATAGCCTCCTCCAAGGTGTCCACCGGCACCACGGCAACCCCTTGCCAATCTGGCAAGAGGTCAAACTGACATCCTGGGACCACAATTTTATCGACACCCGGGTCTGTTGCCGCCAGCGCCAAAGAGGAGACGATGCCCCTCACCGGGCGCACCTCACCAGCCAGTGAGAGTTCCCCCACAACGAGCGAACGGCTGAGGCAGCCTGCCGGGATCTCGCCCAGAGCCTCCAAGAGGGCCAAGGCCAGAGCGAGATCAAACCCCGCTCCCGACTTCCTCAAGTCTCCAGGCGACAGATTGACCACCATGCGTCTCGGCGGCAGCGTCACTCCCGTGAGCTTGAGCGCACTGCGCACGCGGGCCCCCGCTTCGCTGACAGCCGCATCGGGCAGACCGACCACCGTCAGCCCAGGAAGGCCGCTGGAAACGACCACTTCCACTCCAACCAAGTGGGCCTCGACTCCAATGAGGGTTGATGAAAAACACTGACTTCGCATATCTCGTATTTACCAACCGCTCTCACGGATGGCCTACGTACAAAGAGTTAACTTATTCGATCAGCCCCCCGGCACAGGCTGTGCAACAACCTAAATCCTATCCCAGTGGGCTTGAGCCGCGTGCCGAGACCACACCGACCGCGGCCAGGACCAGCGAAAGAACCCCGAACCACAGCGCGCGATTCCGGCCTTCCCTATCCAGACACGCCATCGAGCCCAAGAAGGCCCCTGCTATGGCACCACCAGTATGAGCCCAATGGTCCAACTGCAGGTGAGAGCCCCCGGTCAGGCCTGAAACAAAAACAAGATTCAAGGCCACCACCGCCAGCGAGGAGCGCAACCAAGAGCCGGCCTCACCGTCCCAACGTTCCCGAGAGGGATTCAGTAGAGCCATGGTCAGCACCGCCAGCAACAACCCCGACGTGCCCCCTGAAGCACCGATAGCGATCGCCTCAGGTCCGTAGATATCACTGATCAGGCTCCCCCAAAAGCCGGCCACTAAAAACACGCCCAGGAAAGCGACATTGCCCAAGAGTCGGCAGAGCTTACCGCCCCAAAAAATTATCAAAAGGGCATTGCTCAAGAGATGAATCCATCCGCCGTGAAGAAAGGTCGAGCAGAGCAAACGCCAAGTGGGTTGAGGGAACCCAAAATTGGGACGCCTCGCCCCAAAGCGAACCAGGGTCCCTCCGTCAGCTGTCGCATCGAACCCGGCGACATAAATCTGCCAGGCCAGCAAGAGAAAGACCAAGAGCCAAGGACCGAGGTCGTGGTCCAGGAACCTCCTGAGCTTCCTGGAATTTGTCAGGGAAGAAACCTCAGGTCCGTCGGTGTCACTCACGAGGGATAGCTTCCCAGAAGGGACAATCGAAATCGGCCTGAGGAGTAGCCCTGTAGTCACCGCTCGGGTCCGCGCTCATCAGGTAATGCTCGCGACTCT
>CAZVVF010000570.1:0-3868 GCA_964630575.1 uncultured Burkholderiales bacterium
GCGGAAATGGAGAACGGTTTCGCCCTTTTGGACTTAAGTCAGCCCACTCAAGCCAGTCGTTCCTTCCAGAGCACCGTCGTTCGAAGCGGTGATCGCTCTTTTCAGATCCTGAGCCTCAACGCTCTCTCACTCTCCTTTTTCAAACTCGGAGACTACTCCCAGGCAGAGAACGTCTATCACGAATTCAAGACCATGCAAGAGCAGACCCCAGTGGACCCAAGCTCCGAGATAGCGCGCCGCTATCGCCTTTGGCTCGAAAGCGTGGAGGCCGCACCAGCGGACGGTCTGCCCTTCTTTTCACCCTTTGGCGGGACCTCGGATTGGTCCGGCCCGGAGCAACAGGAACCTGAATTGGATTTTTGGCAAGCCTTGACGAACTGCTTGAGCTTTCTATCCACAGAGCAGTA
The DNA here is from genome assembly GCA_964630575.1 of uncultured Burkholderiales bacterium. Taxonomy (GTDB): domain Bacteria; phylum Vulcanimicrobiota; class Xenobia; order Xenobiales; family JADMJV01; genus JAEXNA01. The sequence goes on from CAZVVF010000570.1 coordinate 408, forward strand.
CATCGCCGCCAAGAGGGAACTCCAGACCTTAGAGCTGCGAGTCTCGCCCACGGAAACGTCGCAGAGATACCTCATCGCTCTGGCCTTTCTCTGTGTGGCCGTGCTCTCAGGCGACCACTTTGAAGTTCAGGAGTTCGAGATGGAACTCAACAGTCTGAGTAGCCAGACGCAGTTTCAAGGCGACGAACTCCAGCAAGCGATGGACGCTTTTCGCTGGGCAGGGTTCGAGAGTTTAGCCCAGCGGTTTCAGGAGGGCATCGATGGCCGACCCGGAGCCATCGATTCCTGGAAGGATATCACCTTAGTCAAGGCCTAGCTCGACCTTAGGTGACTGAGGCCAGCCTCTGCTCTAGGCTCCGACCAGCCTCGAGTCGCTCTTCCGAGGGCAGCAGCTTTCCCCATTCCATCTGCGTGAGAACGGCTTGTCGACGCCGCTCCCCCATCGTCTCAAGAAAAGTGTTCGCCAGGGTTTCGTCGGTGTCGACCAGGGCCAAAGCCAGGGTGTCGATCGGACAGGCTTCGAGCCAAGCAGACATCGACTCTCTGTCTAGGTCGGAAAGGTGTCGAACCCAGGCGGGGAAAGGATTCGCCACAGCGACTGTCGCTCTTTCGGTAGCAAAAGATCGGGGTTCCGGTTCCTCGACCCTCTCTTGGGAATCAAACTCCAAGGACGACTCGCTCAAGTCTTCTTCCGACTGCGGGCCGACCGGTCCGCTCGTGAGGTCGTCCTCCACGCTGGAACTGGGATCCGCGGCGGTGGGCTCAGCCTGGAGGGTTGACTCCCCAGAACCGCTGTCAGGACCCTCGAAGCTGAGGGCGGCGAAGGGGTCCTCTTCCGGCGACGTCAGTGAGGCCTCGCTCACCGGATCCTCATCGAGAAAGGTCGGCGTCTGATCGACACCCGATTCATCGAAGAAATCTCGAATGCTATCGTCGGAACCCATAAACAGGTCATCGAGCACCGGCTCCTCACTCGCCGCCCCCGAGAAAAAGTCATCATCCACGGTCTGCTCGGCAGCACCGCTGAAAAAGTCGTCGTCCACGGTGGCGTCGGTTGGGGCCCCAAAAAAGCCATCGTCCAAGGTCACAGCCGAGGAGACGATGTCGATGCTGGGCGGTCCATCGAGACCGGAAGAGACTTCCTTCTCTGGTTCCTCCACAAGAAACAGTTCCGCGATCGAGACCGGTCGAGTCACCTCGGCCAAAAAGAGGGCTTCGCCTGTCCAGTACGCTCGGATCGTCTTGTCGCGCTGGTCATCGAGTTGGAGCCTTTGATTGAGAATCGGCAAGAGATCGAATTGGGAAAACTTCTCGACCCGGACCCTCTGGGCTAACTTTTGACCCGCCGGGGAGAACCCGCACAGGGTCACCGTTTGGGGAAGAAGCCCCTCATAGCGACCCATGACCAAGGTCGGCTTGTCGGTATAAACCTGAGTCAGTCCAGGCGGATTGAGCTCTTCGAGCCCCCAACCATCAAGGCGAAAATCTCTGAGCAAAGGAGGGCTCAAACGGATATTGACCCGCTGCAAAAAGGAGGAGATACCGTCGATACTGTTCTCGCTCAAGAAGCCACCAGAGCGCTCGACAAAATCCCCCAGTGTAGACGCGTTGGGCTTGTTTCCCGTTGCGAAAGCAAAGAGTGGCAGTGGGGCTCGCAGATCCTCAGGAGCCGGTTGCTTGGGACCTGGCGACGAGAGCATCAGGTGGGTCGCTCCCTCACAGTCGGAAAAGGCGCGCTGGAAGCTCTCCCAGAAGAACTGGGCCCGACCCATGAGAGAAGGGTCCAAGAGCTTCGCCATGGCCTCCTCCGACAGATTGCCCGCGTCCGACCAATCGAGGACCTTCCTCGTCACCGACGAGCCCATGAAGAAAATGGCGATCTGGTCCTTGCTGTTGAGAGTCCCCGTCAATTGGTCCACAAGTTCCCGGGTGAGCAAGCCTTCTTGAGGATTGCGAATCTCGACAACGACCGCCAAACGGATAGGCCTTCGCAAGAGTTGGGGTCGCACTGGAGCGACGACCACAACGGCACCGCAGCCCCGCTCCTCGGCATCGGAGTAGAGGCACAGAGAGGCCGCCTTCTTCTCGTCTAGCGCGAGCGCTACGGAAAACTCTTCTCCCCGCCTGAGAGGGAGGGTCTCCGTCCAATTTCGCAGAGAGGATTCAAGACTGGCAAAGCGCGATTCCGAAGCAGCCCCACCGCACTCCAATCGAGCCCCCGGCAGCCCAGACAGTTCCCAACTGATGTCCACCTGAACGCCTACCGAGTCCGTGGGCGTCACAAAGGATAGGGAGCTTCGATGCCACAGGACATCGAGGGCCATAACGAATTCCAAGGTCACGGTTCTGAGGCTCTGACCGGCCTCAAAGAACAAGCAAACGACCTCGATACTCCCGTCTTGAAGCGCCTCTTCTGCCGGGCCCTTCAGGGGAAAGGGTAAGATCTTGGATGGCTCCTGCACAGGCTGCTGTTGGAGCGGCTCGTGGTTGACGGCCGCTCGGGACAAGACGGCGTTCCAAGGTCGGTCAACGGTAAAGAGCCTCGCCGCTGACGCATCGTCGAATTCAAAGCTGAATTCCATGATGATGTGGGCGAATATCCCCCGACCATGAACACTCAACTTCACTTCCGAAGGCGCACGAGTCACAACCCCCGATGAAAGTGTACCAAGACTAAATCGCTGCGCAGTTTCCATAGAGTGGTGGTCAGTTCTCCTTCATTCCTCGAGGTCCCTGGTCTCTGGTCCATTCTCTCCATCCGTTCACGGCCATGGCGAAAAACACGAGATACAGAGCCGTGAAGGCGTAAAGTTGGTATTCAAAGTTGAGCCCTACGTAGGCAATGTTGACAGCCATCCACAGCAACCAACACTCTCGAATCCCCAGGACCATTAGGGTCTGAGCGGCCACACTCAGGGAGGTCGCAAAGCTATCCAGCCAGGGACAAGAGCCACCAGAGGCCTGGAGGGCCCACCCGAGAGCAAACCAGGCCAGAGCACAGAGCACCACCAGAGCGACGCCTTGAGGCCTAGACAGGGCTCGACTGGAGACTCTTAGGTCCTCCTCCTGTCCCTGCTTCCAGCGCCACCAGCCCATGAGTTGGGTGACCAGGAAAAAGACTTGCAGAGCTGCTGAACCACGAATGTCGTGAGCCAAAAAGACCACGCCCGTCAGCACGATCATCACCGCCCCTAGCATCCAGCCACGTCCATCGCCCTTGGAGAGAAGATACACCGCGAGGAGTCCCAGGACGGCCCCGAGCCACTCACAACAAAAGAGAATTTGCGCTAGACTCGGCATAATAATAAAGGCACCGCGCCGGTGGCCTCGGGGGGGGTGTTGGAGGCCTCCAACGCGGTACAGGCAAAGTCTTCTCTCCGGGGTATCGGAGCCCTGCTGAAAATCGAACTAGATGTCAGGGTTTTCTCTCTGTCTGTCCATCACTTAACATTCCCAGCTGC
>CAZVVF010000571.1:0-3868 GCA_964630575.1 uncultured Burkholderiales bacterium
GTCAGGTCTGCGATTTCTCCTTCCACCTGGTGAATCCGCTGTAGGTCCGGGTCGTGACTCACCACAGGCACTCCGTCTCGCGTGAGTCGGAGATCGAGTTCGATCGCACCACCGAGCTCAACGGCGAGGTCGAAGGCCTCCAGGGTGTTCTCCTTGACCACGGGGTGGCCACACACACCGCGATGACCCACGATAATGGGCTCGACGGCCTTTCGGCCCTTGTGCCTTGGCAGCAATCCGTATCCACGGTTGAACCAAACTTCCAACACATCAAGAATTTTCTGCGAAATGATCATCTCTCTACTTTACGCTACCCGCGCCAGGTTCTCTCAAACCTCTGAGAGAAGAACACCAGATGAGTTGGTCTAGCCTGTCATCCTTTTCTCTCGCCTCCTTTGAGATGAACGCTCAGATGGGCGGTACCCACCGATTCGCTGACGCGGTCACCGGAGTCGAGGACCAACTCTCTCTCAGCCCACAAGCCCTCGGTATGCTAGGAGTCGCCGTCCCCACTTCCAACAGTGAGGAGTAGCGTCCCGCGATGGGCCAAAGCCAAAGACTGACGAGCCCAAAAATCGATCTCTGCGAATCGATCCGCCGTGATTCCCGCCGTCTTGAGACATCGGCGAACCACCGAAATTTCGGCCTCGTGAATCTCTCCATCAGAGGCCGCCAAGCCGTAGGCGTCCCTGACCAAGTGGGCGAGTGAACTCGGGTCCAAGCCATCGACCACGGCCTTGAGTTGCTCGTCAGAAACCGGCTCCCAGTGCTCCTTGTCGAGCTCTGCCTTGTACTTTTCTAAGAGTTCCGGCGCGAGCTTGAGGCCCTCTACCATGAGGCCGAGCATGTGGACCTTCTCCTTGCGGTCCACCACTCCGTCAGCCCTCAAGATGTAGAGCATAAAGTCCAAATATTGTTCGATACGAGATTCCGCTGCCATAGGTGAGACTTGGTGAATCCTAGCCACACCTCCTTCGCTTGGAGCCGGCCTAGACGAGCTTTTGAGCCTCTGCAGGAGGAGCCCGCACCAAATGCCAACCTTGCAAACATGACAGATAGCCGCGAACTCGAGCTGAGTTCCCTCCAACCGATCGTTGCCAGTGGACCGACCCCGCTTTTTGCCACCGTCAGTGGCGCTCACCTCTACGGATTCGCCTCCGCCGACAGCGATGTGGATATACGGGGGGCCTTCGTACTTCCCATCGACACCGTCATCGGCCTAGAATCGGCCGAAGAGACGTGGCAGGTCTGCAAAGAGATTAACGGTCTTGAAGTGGATTGGGTCTCCCACGACGTTTCCAAGTTCATCAAGATGATGATGAAAAAGAATGGCTACATCCTCGAACAACTCTATTCTCCGCTGGTCGTTCACGGCGGTGAATGGTTCGAGGAGCTCCGAGAGCTAGGGCGCTCCTGCATCGTGCGCTACCTCTATCACCACTATCGCGGCTTCTACAACAACGAGTGCAAAATGATGGCCAAATCGGGAGCCACGGCAAAGTCCGTACTCTACGCCTATCGCGTGCTCCTTACCGGGATACACGTTTTAGAAACAGGGCAGATCGAGGCTCAACTGCCCGTCTTGATCGAAGCCTACTCGACCCAAGGAGTGGAGGAACTCGTCGCCCTCAAAGTGGGAGGCACCGAGCGACAAGTTCTCGACCCAGAGCTTGTGCAAACCCATCTGACTCGGCTCAACGACCTCGAGCAGCGCCTCGACCAAGCCTTTGAGTCGAGCTCTCTTCCGGAGACTGTGAACAACGTCGCAGCCCTCTCAGACTACTTGGTCCGAGCCCGCAGGACTCTCGGGGCCTAAATGTCCCACTGGTCCTGGGACCGCCTCTTGCTCAAGGTTAGGGCGGGTAGTCGTGCCCACGGCTTGGCCACACCGGAATCCGACGAAGACTCCCGCGGGATCTGCGTACCGCCCAAGCGATTCCTCTATGGCCTCTCTCACTTTGAGCAATGGCAATCCGACGGTGGCGACCATGTCATTTTTAGCTTGCAAAAGTTCGTAAGACTCGCCTTGGATGGAAACCCTAACATCATCGAGACCCTCTTTTGCCGAACCCAAGACCGGTTGTTCACCCATCCTCTCGCAACCCGACTCCTAGACGAAAGAGAGATCTTTCTCTCGAAGAACGTGGGACTCAAGTTCGGTCGCTACGCCATCCATCAGTTGAAGAAAATTGAGCGTCACTACCGTTGGCTCACCAGCGAAGCACCCGCTCAGCCAACGCCGAGCGAGTTCGGCGCCGTGGATGGAGAGAACGGTCCCAAGTTCCCGGACACAGCCTCAGAGCGTGCCTATCGTGGAGCCTCAAAGCACTTTCGCTCCTATCAGGAGTGGCGAAAGAACCGGAACCCCAAGAGAGCCAAGCTCGAAGAGCAGTACGGATACGACACCAAGCACGCCATGCACCTGTGCCGACTCCTCTCGATGGGAACGGAGATTCTGGAGACGGGTGAGGTTCAGGTTTATCGCAGCGACGCCGAATGGCTCATGGGAATCCGCCGAGGCAAGCTCAGCTACCAGGAACTCCTACAATGGGCCAAAGAGCGAGAAGGCAGATTGGTCGAAGCCGAAGCTCGCTCAGAATTGCCCTCCGAACCCGACCGCGAAAAAGCCGAGCAGATCGTTATCGAACTGACCGAGAACTTTCTCCGAAGCCGATCAGAGTGCTCGTTGGACCCGGAGTCTCACTAGAGAACCGGCATTGTTGCCGTTTCTAGCAGCATTGGCCACGGCGAAGCTGGCCGATGCCCGAGTCTGACCCAGAGCCCGGGGAGCGGGCTCGGAGCGGACAGGCTCAGTCAAAGGGCAAGCCCAGGCGTAGCGAAAGTCCTCGTTTCCGTCCTGAAACAGGTCGTACTCCGAAGAGAGATCGTAGTCGCACGGGGTTTTCAAGTCTTGCTGAATCATAGTGTTCGATAGTCCCTCTGTCTGATGCTGATCAAAGTATCGCGTAGGCCGGTCAAAGAAGCGTTAAATAACAACAAGGCTGTTATCACTCCACTTCCCCGACTGACAAGGGCGCAGCCGAAACTACGGGTTCTTTTCTACAAACGGATGGGCCGCGCTATTTTTTCTCGAGCGCTTGTTTTTTGAAGCACTCGAGAGCTTCTTCGACGGTCTTGTGCTTCTCGCACCACCAAGACTTGGTAGGATGCTGATGGGAATAGTTCCCACTCTGCTCCTGATAGATATACTGACCGTTCGGTAACTCATGGATCGGAATTGCTTGTGACACTCAACTAGCCTCTCTGGTGCTCTGCCTGCAAGAAGGCTGGCAGGGGCTAGCAATTTCACGTTTAGAACTGTATATGTCTCTATTCTGGCGGAGCCCCCAAACCGCCTTGCCCGAAGGCAAAAGATTTTTTAGGGTTGAACTGTGAAAACCCACAACGCCCACCCTCGGCGCACGGTTGGAACCGAATCCAGAGCGCGCAGAATGACGCGGAGGCTCTCGGAGTCTTTGTAGAGGAGCGTCTAGCAAGCGCCAAGAACGTGGCCGGTCTGTTCGCGGATTGCTAGCTCTAGAGCCAACAATGACGTGCGCGACAAACAATCTTTGGGAGACTTTATGAAAAACACTCTTAGGGCCATGAGCCTTTCTCTGATTCTGGCAGCCCCCATCGCCTTTAGCTTGCCTGCCATGGCTCAGGTCGGTACGGAACTCTGCACCCAAACCTGGCAAGAGACACACGCGCAAAGTCAGGCTCCTGCGTTGACTCAAATCGACCCGACCGGAATGACCGAAATCGGTCATATCGCCCAAACAGACACCCAAGAACAAGAGTACGACGCCTTTTTGAACAGCGGCTACAGCTATTTGGATGCCAAGGTTCTGGCCAACTTTTGGGGGCA
>CAZVVF010000572.1:0-3857 GCA_964630575.1 uncultured Burkholderiales bacterium
CATCTCTTTGATCACGACCGTGGCGTTGGCATATTTTCGATCGTAGGCTAGGTAGAGATTGGACATACCTCCCTGGCCGATCAGTCGATCGACCTGGTAACGACCTGCTATAACTGCGTTGGGCTGAAACATCTAGCCTCCAATTCCTCGCGTCAGTACTTCATAGATAGCATAGCTTCCCACACCGAGGAAGATAAGTGCGAGTGCTGCTGCAACCCAGGCGGAGATGGGCGCGACACCGTCCAGCGGTTGGGTGTCGGAGTCCTCCCTTTTGGCCCTGGTTTTGGTCCGCCCCTTTTGCAGTGAGGTTCGGGCCTTTTTGATCTGTTTAACCAGCTCTTCGGGTGAAGAGTAGCGGTCAGATGGTTTGTGTTGAAGAGATTTTTCGACGATCTTTATGGTGGCGGGGCTGGTGTCGGGCGCCCAAAAGTCGAGTGGCTCTAGGTTGAAGGGAGATTCTCCAGGATTGAATCCGGAAATGAGATGATAGAGGATGGCTCCCAGATTGTAGACGAGCGTCCTCGCATCGGTGGCTTCTCCGGAAAATTGCTCCGGAGAAGCGTAGTCGACCGGTCCCAGTGAATTGGCCTTGCCGAACAAGCGCGTGAAGCCAAGATCGACAAGTTTTATCTCCCCGGTAGGAGTTATGATCAGGCTGTCCAGCGAGAGTTCTCGAAAAATGGAGGGACCGGCCTTCTTTTGTAAGAGAAACCCTAGCAGCTCCGCGATCGGCTGAGTGAGCCGAAGGGAGTCGGCCTCTGAGAAGCTGCCTCCCTCGAAGGCCAAAAGGGTTCGCAAGTCTGTACCCGGGACGAATTCCCGCAACAGATAAAAGCACTGGTCGATGAAGAAGTAGTCGAGAAGTCGAGGGATAGCGGGGTGCTCCATTTGGCCAAGGGCGCGCGCTTCTTGTTCGTAACGCTTGCGAACGGCTTGACTGTTGACTGACTCTGCACCTACAGGAAGAATCTGTTTAGCGACCCAAGTGTTTCCACGAAGGTGCAGATCTTGTACCAAATAGATGTTGCGCAGAGGTGACGCATCCAGGACCTTAAAAATTTGGTACCGGTTGCGCAACTGGCTCCCTTCGGGAAGCAACAGAGGCACTTCAGTCAACCTTTCCTAGGAGCCTAACGACACCGCTAGCCCTACTTCTCTAACCTAAAAATCTTCCTTAACTCAGTCGTAATCCCTTCATGTGTCTTCCCTTTGGGGGCTAGCAGCTCATGAGGGTCTTGGTGATGATGTCTATCGACTCCTGAAGCTCCTCGTCGGTGATGACCAAGGGGGGGGCAAAACGGATGATGGTGTCGTGAGTCGGCTTGGCTAGAAGTCCGTTCTCTTTGAGCTTGACACAGACATCCCAAGCCTCAACGCCAGCGTCAGGGTCCATCTCCAAGGCGTTGAGAAGGCCTTTGCCCCTGACTTCCTTGATCCAGGGTTTGTCGATCTTGGACAGAGCGTCGCGAAACTTCTGTCCTAGGGACTCAGCTCTCTCTGCTAGTTTTTCGTCTTTGAGGATCTGCAGAGCTTCCATGGCGACCACGCAAGCGAGTGGGTTGCCACCGTAGGTGGAGCCGTGTTCGCCGGGCTTGATCCCCAACATGATTTCGTCGTCGGCGAGCACGGCTGAGACTGGCAGCATGCCTCCAGAGAGGGCTTTGCCCAGGATCACGATGTCGGGGCGAACCTCTTCGTGGTCGCAGGCGAGCATCCGTCCCGTTCGGCAGAGTCCCGTTTGCACTTCGTCGGCGATCATGAGCACGCGCTGTTCGGTGCAGACTCGTCGGACCTCTTTGAGGTAGCCGGGTGAAGGCACGTTGACGCCGGCCTCGCCTTGGATCGGTTCAAGCATAAAGGCGCAGACATTGGGGTCCTTAAGGGCTTCTTCGAGCGCTGGCACGTCATCGTATGGAATGACGTCGAATCCGGGCATGTAGGGGCCAAAGCCGTCTTTACAGGTGGGGTCGGTCGAGGTGCTTATAGCGGCGAGGGTTCGCCCCCAGAAGTTTCCTGCGACGAAGACCACTCGGGCTTGTTCGTCGGCGATGTTCTTGTGAAGGTAACCCCATCGTCGGGCTAATTTCACGGCGGTTTCGCCGCCCTCGACGCCGGTGTTCATGGGGAGAACCCGATCGTAGCCAAAGTATTCGGTGATGTATCGACAATATTCGCCTAGAGCATCGGAATGAAAGGCCCGCGAGGTTAGAGTCAGTCGCTTCGCTTGCTCGGTCATGGCCTTGACCAGTCGAGGATGGCAGTGCCCTTGGTTGACGGCTGAATAGGCTGAGAGGCAGTCGATGAAGCGCTCTCCCTCGGGATTCCAAAGGTACACTCCCTCACCTTTGGAGAGAACGACTGGGAGCGGATGGTAGTTGTGCGCTCCGTACTTTTCTTCGAGTTTGATAGCTTCGTTGGAGCTTTGAGTTGTTTGAGTTGCCACGAGAAACCTCCGAGTAGGTGATGCGCGCATACTAAAACAAGCGTGTTTCAGCGCATCCTTGGCGCGCCTATTCGAACAAACAGGATGGTTCCCCTCGGGGTTTTGACGAAATTGCTAACCCGCTGGAATTGACCGCGAGAAGCGGCCTCCCAAACCTCCCGTGATAACCTGAATCGGGCTCTCTTAGAGGCTCAAAAGAACCTTCGCGGCACCTCGTCGAGCGGCGTGTTCAAAAGCTTCCATGGCGCTTTCGAGCGGGTAGACCTTTTCGATCAAAAAGGTGGGGTCGATGCGTCCTGTGGCGAGGGCCTCAAGGGCCGGAGCGAAGCGGCCGCAGCGGGAGCCCAGCAGATTGATCTCGTTGATCACGATCGAGGCCAGGTTGAGCTGATGGGGATCGGCTACCGTGGTTTTGAGGATGACAGTGCCCTTGGGCTCAACGTCACTCAGGGCTCGCTCCAGTCCGCTGGTGGACCCCGTCGCCTCAACGACCAAGGGGTAACGTTCACCGCTAGAGGGACCGTTGATCTGGGTTTTTACAAGGTGTTCCAGGGGTTGAAGCTTGCTGGGGTGTTTCCCTACCCAGGTGACTTGCGCTCCGAGATCGTTGAGGGCCAGGGCGCAAAGGGCCCCGAGCTTTCCGTCCCCCAAAACGAGAGCGCGGTCCGGGATGGTGCCGAGTTGCTCCTGAATCTGGTAGGCTGCCGCCAAAGGTTCTGTGAAGACCGCTTTCTCGTCGCTGAGATGGTCGGGCACCTTCAGTAGGTTCTCGAGGGGGAGGCAGAACCGCTCGGCCATGACGCCGTCTCGGTTTTGGATGCCTAAGACCGTGCGATCGGGTTGATGGCGAGGGTCTTTTAGGATGCGGTCACGCGGGGAACAGTTGATCTCGCCAACCACGCGTTGGCCTATCCACTCGGGGTCGGTGGACTCTTCGACCAGGCCCACGAATTCGTGTCCCAGGACACCGGAAAATCCCATGTATCCTTTGACCAACTCGAGATCGGTCTTGCAGATTCCAACCATGGTCGGCCGAATGATGGCGCTTTGGGCTTCTAGGCTCGGTTCTGGTACCTGGTCGGAGAATTGGAGGACTTTTTGGAGAACGACAGCTTTCATGACTCTCGCTTATACCGGATGGCTAGAATTCCTTTGAGAGGTGCTGCTCTGTTAGGGGCTGCTTCGGGTCGTTGCAGAGCCTTGTCGGTTAGGGGGAAACAGAGTCAGTTCAAGCTGTTGGGTGGCAGGATTGTCGGCCAGGTTGCGCGAGTCGATGGGGCCTTCCCGACGGGCCCGGTCAACGGCTGTGCTCCGAAGGTCGATATTCACGCCGCCTGTCTCGTCGATAAGCTCCGCTCGGAAGGTGACGATGTTGCCGGATACCGGACGAACGGAGACGGCCGCGCTTGCCATC
>CAZVVF010000573.1:0-3840 GCA_964630575.1 uncultured Burkholderiales bacterium
CCAGGCCAGAGTGATGTTGTCTTCCACCGAGAGGTTTCGATAAACCGAGGGCTCTTGAGCCAGGTAGGCCACTCCAGCTCGGGCTCGCCGGTGAATAGGGAAGCGTGCGATGTCCTTGCCGTCGAGGAAGATCTTGCCATCGTCCGGCTTGAGTAAGCCTACCACCATGGAGAATGTAGTGGTTTTGCCAGCACCGTTGGCACCGAGCAATCCTACCACTTCGCCTTGGGAAACATCGAGGGAAACGCCCTTGACTACGCAGCGCCGTTTGAAGCTCTTGACGAGCTCTCTGACCTCAATTTTCACCGGTCGAATCTGCCTTTCGCGGTTCCTCAAACCCTTTGAAACCGCCCGTGGTCTTCCCCTTGACTTTGCCCTTGAGCTGCACTCTATCGAGTTCGGCCGTAGCCGTCAACGTTTGTGCAGCCAAGTCTACGGTTTCGCGATGCCAAGTGACACCTCCGGAACCATAGAACTTTCTTTCCTTACCCTTATATACCAAGCGTTGAACATGAAGTGTTTCGTCGAAGCCGATACGAGTTGCCGTCGTCTGACCGATGAAAGTCACAACTTCCGCATCCATGTCGACATCGGCCCTCGGAGAGTCGACTTTGACCCACTTCTTGTCATTCTCGTCGATGAGCCACCAGGTTACGACTTTGGCTTTGGCCTGGGAGCGATCGTCCATCCAGTCGACCTCCTCGGCTTCCATCTCCCATTTCTGGCCACGACGGGTCTTTATGGTGGTCTTGCGCAGTCGGACGGTATCCTCGTCCACGACGGCTTGAGAGTCTGGGGTGGACTCCCCGCTCGGGCTGTCTTTCGCTACTGGTGTCGAGGTGGCGGACGGAGCTGGGGTGGACTGACAGCCAACCGAGGCCAGTAGCGCGAGAATGATAAAGAGACGACGCATCCACTAGAGGTTCTAGGGGCGGGCCCATATCCCGCCCCGGAAGAGCCAATATATTGGAACTACTGGTATTCGTGCTCGAAAGTGTAAACCTGGCCTTGGCGATCGACACGCACGATGTCGTCCTTGTCTATCCCGTTTTGGGCCCAGCGGTCGAGAGAGTCCGCGGTGCGTTCGCTTATTCCAATGTATTCAGACACGGCCAAAAGGCTCGGTTCGGCCGGCCAGCCTCCTGGGAACATTTTGGCGGGGAAGGATTCGACCAAGAAGCCGGACTCCGAGACCAAGACGCTCTCTCCTCGTCGCTCTAGGGTGACGCCGCGCCCTGTCCCAAAATGACGGATGTCTATGCGATTCTCGTCGAAATGAGCGCTGACGTCGTTGTGTACACCCGGTCTGTCCAGGGTCACAGCGTGTTCATCCCGCCGGACGGTCAGGTCTTGCTGAGTGCCGGGGCGGTCGACCACGATGTTCTGTTGTTGGCGCTTGAAGCTCACGTCGAAGGATGGGCCGAAGCGGTCTAGTCTCACGGACTCTGTGTCTCCGTGAAGTCGGAAGTCGTGCTGAGGGTAGAGACTGTCGACTTGGATCTCAGATTCATCGCGTCGAGTTTGTAGCTCTGGCGGTGTGCCGGGACCAGAGCGAAAGTTTGTGGTCCCTTGCGGCACTCTCTGCATGGAGCGGGGATAGAAATTCTGAACGTTCATAGCCAGAGTGTACCCGACAGTGTCTGGCCTTCTGTTAACGGAATGCTAAAGTGTCGCGTTGACGGGGATTCTCTCGGTCTGACCCGGGTGGACAGCGAAGCTGGACCCTCCCCCCAGAAAAAATGTCTGGGGGTGACAGCAGGAACGAACTTGAATCTCTAGTATCTCTCTGTAGAAATTTATTCAAGGAGATATCGTTGTGGAAGTGACTCTGAAAGAGGCGGCGACATTGTGTCGCAAGTCCGAAAAGACCCTCAGGAGAAAGATCGAGGCTGGGTTGCTGGAAGGGCGAAAAGAGCCCCTCGAATTCGGGGGTTTTATGTGGATGATAGACGTTGAGAGCTTGGACGAATTGTATCCTGGTTCGCGTCCCAATTGCCTGCCGCAAGTCTACGATGCACCTGAGCCGCCCCAGATACGACTGAAAAACCGCCCCGAGAGTGAAAGCACCGGTGACAGTCAGTCCATTGTGGTTCAACGCGATGGGTCAGAGCTTCTCGATCCTGATGAAGATTCTGAGGATAAGGGCGAGGATGACGATGAAGACTCCGAAGAGTGGAACGTTCGTCAGAGCTTTTTTGACTACATTCTCGATGAGAATCGTAGTCTGAAGGTGGAACTCAAAACCAAGGACGCCCGAATCCTCTCTTTGAACGAACGAGCCTTTGTTCTGGAGCGCGCGCTGGGTGAGCAGGAGGGAACCTCCATCACTCAGGCGCGAGTGCTCGAGTGGTTTCAGGCTCAAGAGGCGGCTCGAGAGAAGACGAGAGCTGAGACTGAGAAGAAACTCTTGAGCGCTGGTCCTGAGAGTAAGGCCAAGCCTGCAGCGAGTATCTGGACGGCGGCGTTGGCCGGCGCTGGGGCTGTCCTGGTCTTTCTCCTCGTTCTGGCCTCGACAGGCCTGATCGCGATTGCCGGATAAAGGACGGTCTATGCGCTTCCAATATGTTCTCTCTCTTTTGTTGCTCTCGCTGGTCAGTCTCGCTACTGCTCAGCAGGTCAAGGTTACTCCCCTTCAGTTGCCGGAAGGCTCGATGGTCGGGGAGATCAAGGGCAACTTAAGCTCGGGAGTCAAGATCCCCATGAAATGGGCCGAACAGAGTTCCGTCGCTCTGGTTCCGGCCACCCGTTTTGAGCAGTTCGACGGCAATCAGGTTCTCTATCGGATCACGATGCCAGCCGCCTCCGTCATCAAGATCAGGATGACCCCGCAAAGCGGTAAGAAGATCAACCTTTACGCTCTTCGTCAATCGGCTCAAGGGGAGCCTCAAGTTCCACCCAACGTCACTTCGGCAATCAGTTCCGAAGCCAGCTATCCTATCTACGCCAACATGGGCGGGGGACGACGCGTTCAGAATCCGGATAAAGGCTACCGCGAGGTCGAGTTTATGTCTGTCAATCGACCGTACTCCATTTTGATCGGGGTGGCCGGTGGAGAGGGTGAGGTCGACGGCGAATTCACCTTGAACATTGAGATCAAAGGCAGATAACCAATAGCACCGGAAAGATCCACCAGAGCGGAAGCCTCGACGCGGCGTTCATATTGATGGAGCGGAACGAGATCTCCGCGCACATCCAGATGAGGTAGAGGTGGACGACTTCGGAGATGATGTCGGTCTGGGTCCTAAAGAGTAGGGCTGGAGCCACGCTCAGCAATAGGAGCCCGGACCAAAGGTATCGACACGGGCTCCAAGAGGCCAGCATAAGGCAAAAGGTAAACGCGATACCTTTCCAGAGGTACCAGGCACCGACGGCGGAGCTTCCTAGAATAGGAAAGATCGACGTGAAGTGTAGTATCAGGGCTTCTTTAGGGGTCACTGTTTAGCCCTCATGAACGGTTCCGCTTATACTGATGTTGTGTCCCTCTGAAGAACGAAAACTCTTTTTTCGGTTGATCAGCGGCGAACGGCTATGGAATGGGGTCTCAATCGTCGACTTGGCTCTTGTGCCAGGCGGAAGGCTCTCGATCTGGCCTTTCATGACCAGGGGGTCTTCACCGGCTTGGCTGAGCACAACCTCTAGGACCGCCTTTTTCGACGGTGCTCGCGTGTTGTTGATGAGGACCACCACGATGGTGACCGGCTCAGTGACGCCGCCGTTGGCGGCTAGCAACTCAATATTGGGGAGTTGAGCGGGCACTGATGGGGACTTGCGCTTCGCTTGGGAGTCGGCTTTTTTTGAGCCAACAGCAGAGGGGCTGTTCTGGTGGGACGTTTGAGAGTG
>CAZVVF010000574.1:0-3833 GCA_964630575.1 uncultured Burkholderiales bacterium
GCACGAAATTTGAATTCCACGAGAATGGGCTCCTCTTAACGCTGGCTATGCCGTATTATCGCGACGAGAAGCTAGAGTTCGAGAAGCTGACACTGTTTCTGGGAAATGGCTATGTCTTGACCTTCCAGGAGGGAGCGCCGGGCGACTGTTTGGATCCGGTACGAGTCCGTCTCAGGGAGAAGCAGGGACGGATTCGGGTGTTGGATTGCGCCTACCTCAGCTACGCCATTATCGACGCCGTGGTGGACAGTCACTTCCCGCTTCTGGAGGGCGCTGAAGACAAGTTGAGCGATATCGAGGAGGCGCTTTTGGTACGCCCTTCCAAGGTTCACCGGGAGGCCGTGCGCAAGGTGCGTATTGAGATCCAGACACTCAGTCGTCAGCTGCGTCTTTTGCGCGATGCGTTAGGGGCTATGATGCGCTCGCAGAACCGCTTTGTGAGGGAGCAGACAAAGCCGTACTTTGAGGATTGCTACGACCATGTTCTTCACCTCCTAGAAGACGCTTCGCGCCATCGGGATACGGCCCACGACCTTCTGGAGCTCCACTCGGCCAATCTCAACCAAAGAATGAACGAGGCGACGCAAACATTGACCATTATCGCCACCCTCTTTATTCCTTTGTCTTTCATTGTTGGGCTCTACGGCATGAACTTTGACCCCGACGTCTCACCCTGGAATATGCCGGAATTGCGGATGCGATATGGCTATCCTGGCGTGCTCGCGTTTATGGCGATGTCGGCGCTCATGCTCATGCGCTACTTCCAAAAGAAAGGGTGGTTCTCCCAGGACTGAGGAGCTTGCTAGGAGCTTTGTATGGGCTCTATCCTCACGGGACACACTTTCAACTCCGCGGTATCAGTGACTGGGTCGTAGCCTGCTCCGGTAAGAATGTTCACCGGGACATCGCCAAAGGCGAAACTGGAGAACACGGTCCCCTTGGGACTTTTTGTGGTGGCTTTGACTTTGATCTTGATGGTACCTCGACGACTGGAGAGGTGGCACCACTGGCCGTGAGTGAGACCGAGGGCCTCCACGTCGGCTGGGTGAACCTCTAAGGTCTCTTCGGGAAGAAGATACTCCACTCCGGCTGATCGGCCGGTTTGGGTCCGAGTGTGGTAGGATTCGAGTCGACGGCCCGTAGTGAGCCACAAGGGATACTCCTCGTCAACGACCTCAAAGGGGTCGCGATAGCGAATCATGCTGAAGCGGCCACGGCCATTGCTGAACTCTTTCTGGTGAAGTATCGGGGTGCCAGGATGGTCTTTGCTGGGCACGGGCCACTGGTACTCTCCTCGTTCGATTCGGTCCCAGTCCAACCCATTGTAGATAGGCGAAAGCTCGCACATCTCCTGAAAGATGTCCTTGGCACAGGTGTATTCAAAGCCTGGAAAGCCGAGTCGCTTTGCCAGCTCGCTGATCATCCACCAGTCAGGCTTGGCTTGCCCCGGCGGTGCTACAGCCGCGCGCAAGCGTTGGACCCTGCGCTCGGTATTGACACAGACGCCATCCACCTCGCCCCAGGAGGCCGCCGGGAAGACGACGTCGGCGTGTTGAGCCGTCTCAGTGAGGAAGATGTCGGTGACCACGAGATGCTTGAGGCTCTGCAGGGCGTGAACACAATGATTCTTGTCGGGGTCGGACTGAACCGTATTCTCACCGTCGATGAACATGGCGAATATGGATTCGCCGCACTCGTTGAGAGCTTTGACCTTGGTCATGCCTTTCTCGAGGTCCACCTTGCGACCGTAGGCTTTTTCGAACTTGGCCTGACAGGCTGGGTCGAGAACGGATTGAAAGCCGACATAGTTGTTGGGTAGCGCACCCGAGTCACCGGCCCCTTGGATGTTGTTTTGACCGCGCATCGGATTGATGCCTGTTCCCTCTCGGCCCAGGTGGCCGGTCATCAGGGCTAGGTTGCAGAGGGACTGGACGTTGTCGACCCCACAGATGTGCTCGGTGATACCGAGGGTGTAGTAGATAGCACCTCGCTCAGCTTTGGCATAGAGATGAGCGGCTTTGGTGATATCGGCTGCGGGTACCTCACAGATGCTCTCGGCCCACTCTGGAGTGAACTCTTTGAGATGTTCGCGAAGTTCTTGCCAGCCTTGCGTGCGTTCAGCGATGAAGGTCTCATTGACCAAGCCATCGCGAGCGATCACGTGAGCCATGCCCAGCAAGAGAGCGGCGTCGGTACCGACCCTCAAGGGCAAATAGAGATGGGCTATCTCGGCTAACCGAATGCGACGAGGATCGGCGGTGATCAAGGTGGCTCCACGCGCCATGGCCTTTTTGATCCCGGTGGCAGCCACCGGGTGACACTCGGTCATGTTGGTACCTATACAAAAAATAACATCGGGCTTTTGCATGTCCACCAGAGGGTTGGACATGGCGCCGCGACCAATCGTTGCTGCCAGACCGGCAACAGTGGGAGCGTGTCAGGCACGGCTGCAGTTGTCGACCTGATTGGTACCGTAACCCGCTCTCACAAATTTTCCCATCAGATAGCACGCCTCTGAAGGCGTGCGCCCTGACGCTACGGCGTAGATAGAGTGGCGGCCGTGTTCTGCCTCCACTCTTCTGAAGCCCTCTGCTGCTCTGTCGAGGGCCTCATCCCAACTCGCTTCGACCAGCTCGCCGTTCTTGCGGACCAAGGGGCTCGTCAGTCGCTCGGGGTGGCTCACGAAGTCATAGGCGAACTGCCCTTTGACACACAGAGCGCCTTTGTTGGCTGGCCCATCGAGGGCGGGATGGACAGCTAGAATCTTATCTTCCTTGGTCACAAGGTCGACGGAGCACCCCACACCGCAGTAGTTGCAGATGGTCCTGGTTTTGCGGGTCTCACCGGCGCCTTCGTTGCGCAGGGCTTTGCGGTCGGCGAGCGCACCGGTGGGACAAGTCTGCACGCACTGTCCACAAAAGGTGCAGTCGGAATCCTTGAGCAGACTCTCAAACTCCGTTGTGATCTGAGTCTCAAAGCCGCGGTTCATAACACTGATGGCGTAGTCGCCCTCTTGTTCGGCGCAGACCCTCACACAGCGGTAGCAGGAAATGCAAAGGTCGTAATCTCTAAGAATGAAAGGGTTGTCGTCGCTGGTGTTGGTGGTGCCCGACTGGCGCCCTCTGAAGCGATCTCCCTCGACACGGTAGCGCTCGACCAGGGTGCTCAATTCCTGGGAAGCCAAGCCCCGCAGCGGGTCTACCTGGACCTGGCGATTCTCTGAGACCACCAACTCCAGAAGGGTCTTTCGGTGTTTCTCTAGCTGGGCGTTTGCCGTGGTCACGACCATGCCCTCGGCGGCCGGTGTGGTGCACGAGGCTACGGGGTTGCGGACTCCCTCCACTTGAACCACGCACAATCGACAGCCTCCGAACGCCTCTAAGCGCTCGTCATAGCACAAGGTCGGTATGTCTTTCTGGTGACGCGAGGCCACCTGGTAGAGCGATTCTCCGAGAGTGAATTCGACCTCTTGGCCATCCAGTGTCAGATGGCCGGTCTTGACCACATTCATGCGTTTCTCCCAACGTGCTTTTCTACTTCTTTAGGAAAATAACGGATCAACGATTCGGCCACCAGGGGCGCGGCCATTCCTAGTCCGCAGGCACTGGTCGCTCTCATGGTGGAACTGATATCGGAGACTTCCTCAAGCCAGGCTGCGACCTGGCCGGGACCGGCTTCTCCGGCCAGTCGCTCGGTGAGTCGGTGGGTCCCGATCCGGCAAGGAAAGCACTTCCCACACGACTCGTGGGCGAAGAAAGCCATCGCCTGTCGCGTGACCTCCACCATATCGCGACTGTCGTCGAACACCATCACTCCACCGGCGCCCAAAAAGG
>CAZVVF010000575.1:0-3826 GCA_964630575.1 uncultured Burkholderiales bacterium
TCACCCCCAGTGAGCAAACCAAGTACTCCCGTTTTTTGCAAGCGGTCACCCCGCCCTCTGAGCCGGCCTAGCAGCTGTGCGTTCTAGGCGTTGCGCATAGCGGAAAATGCCGTTTTCCCGGCCAGGGCGAGCTTTTCCATTTTGCTCAAGGAGGCCCGCTCTTGAAAGACTCGCTGGCCTAGGGTTTCGATCTTTGTGAGCAGGGCCCGATAGATTTCCGTCATGGCGTTGAGGGAGGCTCGGCTCTCGGGGTCTACGTGCTGATACAGGGGAGCCGAGAGTTGATAGTAGTGCTTGGCGCGGTCTATCTGGAAGCGGAGAAAATCCTGGGTTCGCGCATCGCATGTTCCCGCTAGGAAGTGTTCCTCGCTCAGTTGGTAAGACTTAAGGTCTTCGAGCGGTAGGTAGATTCGGCCCCGTTCACCGTCTTCTTTTACATCCCGGAGAATGTTCGTCAGTTGAAAAGCGATCCCGCGCTGCTCAGCCTGTCTGAGCGCTTCTTCGCTGCCGTCGAAGCCAAAAATGTGCAGGCATACCAGACCCACGGTGGAGGCGACCTTGTAGCAGTATTGGTAGAGGTCTTCAAAGGTTTCGTAGCGCGTCACGGAGAGGTCTGAAGTCGTTCCGTCGATCAGCTCTTCAAAGTACTTGGGTGGAATAGAATATCGGTCGATGGAGTCGTAGAAGGCCGGGAGGATGGAGTCCTTTTCGAAGGTCTCTGGTCGTTCCTGAACGAGCCGCCTCCACCGTTCGAGCCGCCCCGCTTTGTTGGAGATCTGATCGTCGTCGGAGAGATCGTCGCTCTCTCGGAAGAAGGCATAGACGGCGCAAAGACTGTCGCGCTTTTGTTTGGGCAACAGTTTTATGCCGAAGTAGAAATTCTTCGCGCGGGTCTTGGTGATGGCCTGGGCGGCGTTGTAGGAGTCTTCCGGCCTCATGGGGGCTGATTCTGTTCCCATGCGGGGGTTCCTTGCTCTCTCTGGCCAAGCTATTCGAGCAGGCCTAGTCGAACACCCTGGAGCGCGGCCTGAGTGCGGTCCTTGACGCCCATTTTGGCCATTATCGATTGAACGTGCTTTTTGATCGTGACTTCCGCCAGGTTGAGCTCTCTGCAGATAGAGCGGTTGGTCAAGCCTTTGGCCACGAGCCGCAAGACGTCGAGCTCTCGGGGTGTGAGTTGAACGATGGGGGGGAGCTCTCCGTCGATGGCGGGCTTGGCGAGGTTGACAGCGGCCCTCGCGATGGCTCCGAAGGCTTTGTTGAGCAGACTCTCGGAAAGGAGGCAGCCACCGATCATGGCGCTGCGGATGGCGTTGCCAATGAGTTCTTTGGAGGAGTCCTTCGTGAGGTATCCATTGGCCCCCCACCGGAGCGCTTCTATGAGGTAGAGGTCGCTGTTGGAAACGGTGATGAACACGACTTTGATATCGGGGTTTTGCGTTCTCAATCGCCTCATGGCTTCAAGGCCGTTGAGTTCAGGGAGCCTCACGTCCATGAGCAGGACGTCGGGTTGAAGCTCAAGAGAGCGCTCGATAGCTTCGAGTCCGCTGCTCGCTTCGCCGACGACCTCGATGTCGTCGAGGCCCGCGAGCATGCCGCGTAGGCCTTGCAGGATCACGGGGTGGTCGTCGACCACCAGTACCTTAATCGCCATGGGCGGTTGTCGTTCGATGAAAACCCTGGACGAAACCTTTTTCTCCCCAGGAGATGCCAGGACGATCCGGGCAGTACGCCTGAGCGCCACCTGAAAGAGATGTACAAATGGAGCCCATCGATATCGATAAAGCTGTAGAATACCTCGGAGGAAAAGGAGCGTTCCTGGCCACCGCCGGCTCGTTTCTAGCGGAGTGCGACGGGATGCTGGAGTGCTTGAACTCAGCTGTTGAGTCCGCTGATGCCGATGCCGTTGGAGAAAAGGCTCACTGTTTTAAGGGGGGGCTCGCGTTTCTTCACGCTGCCCCCAGCGTGGAAGCGGCGCGCCATCTTCAAGACGTGGCCAACAAAAAACCGTCGGAGGTACCGACGGCTTTTGCTCTGCTGGTCAAAGAGGTGGACCGGCTCAAGCGGGTGCTTGAGAGGTGCCTTTCAGGGGAGAACTCGTTGTAGAGCAAGGCCCACTCTTTCGCAATTGATGCTTCTTTTGTCGCCCTCTAGGGGTTTACTGAGATCTCGTTTTTGGTCACTTCCATTGTGGTGAGGTCGAACTCGATGGTTTGGCTTTGGCTGGCGCTGTTTGTTTTGACAGTGGCTCGTCGCTCTTTGCGATTGATTTCCACTCTTTGTCCGATGCTGTTGGAATTGTTGGGGTTTGCTGGGAAATCACCGAGGACGTAGGCTCTAACGCTGCGCTGGTTGAGCTCTAGTTCCGGGTCGAGCAACCAACCGTTGCGCATGAAGTGCTTGGGCTGGAGGACGTATTTTTGAAATCTTGCTGTTGTTAGCTCGGTGAAGGCGCCAAACAGATTGGCGTCTCGAAGTTTGCTGGAAAACTTTGGGTGGAGGGCACCCTCGCTTCGTTGCTTTACTTTGCTGCTCACTTTTCTCTATCTCCTTGGCTGTAGGTCGTTGGCCTACTTGTTCCTTGAGAGTATGCCAAATGACACCTGAAAGAACCCTGAAAGGATTTGCAGGGGGGGCGGATGGAACGACTGGCTATGGGAGTTCAAAAGACGGTTTTCGTAACCGGAGGGACGGGCTTTGTGGGCGGTCATCTCATCGCTGCACTCTTGCAGCGCGGTGATCGGGTCCTTGCCTTGACCAGAGAAAATTCTAATCGTTCTCAGACGTCCGGTATGCCGGTGGAGTGGGTGACGGGCGACCTTTTGGACCCCTCCACCTATGCCCAAAGCCTGCGGGGGTGCGATACGGTTTTTCACTGCGCGGCCGACTATCGCTTGTTTTCTCGAAACACATCGGTGTTGTATCGGACCAACGTGGAGGGAACGCGTGGCCTTCTGCAGGCTTGCCAGGAGTACGAGATACCTAAGATCGTCTACACCTCATCGGTCGCAGCGCTCGCGGTTCCAGCGCCGGGGCGGGTGTCCACCGAGCAGGACCGCACTCGACTAGAACGGGTGGTGGGTCACTACAAGCGCTCTAAGTTTTTGGCCCAGGAGGTCGCCCTGGAGTTTGCCAGCAACGGGGTGCCGGTCACCATTGTGAACCCTTCGACCCCGATCGGGCCTGGGGATATCAAGCCGACGGCTACTGGGAAGATCATCGTAGATTTTCTGTCGGGGAAGATGCCCGCCTACCTCGACACCGGTCTGAACCTGGTCCCGGTGGAAGATGTTGCTCTCGGCCATCTCCAGGCCGAGGCGCTGGGCAAGAGCGGGGAGTTGTATATCCTCGGCCATCTGAACATGTCGTTGAAAGAGATTCTGGAGATGCTCTCAAGCGTGACCGGTCTGCCCGCTCCCAAAGTTCAAATTCCCTACGGACTGGCTTGGTCTGTAGGGTGGCTCGATACCCTCGTGGAGGGGTATGTTATGGGCAAACAGCCGCAGGTACCGATAGAGGGAGTGAGGATGGCTCGCAAAAAAATGTATTTTGACTTTGCCAAGGCTCGACGAGAGTTGAATTTTCAGCCAGGATCGGTGCGTCAGGCGCTAACCCGGGCTGTGGAGTGGTTCTGCGAAAACGGCTATGCTCCGTCGCCTCCAGGCCGCATGCGGCCGCCGTCAGAGGTGGCCATGTGATCGCATTACTGACAGCGCTGAGGGAAGAGAAGTCGGCTCTGGGCAAGGATTGGGGGCTGAGGCCCGCTGGACGAGTTCAAGGATTCGAGTGTGAGACGGGGCCCGATTGTGTTCACTGTTGTACCGGC
>CAZVVF010000576.1:0-3825 GCA_964630575.1 uncultured Burkholderiales bacterium
CTCATCGAGAGTGGATGGAAGAGGACGTTCAGCCACCTGACGGCCAAGATACCCTGGTTTGAAGTCGACCCACTGCCTCACGAGCGACGTTCCGAAGCGCGGGGACAGGTGGGGCTCACCGTCGATCTGGAGTCCGAGGCCGGGTCCTGGAAGGCAGACTTTCTGAATGTCAGCCAGAGCGGTGTCTCGCTCTTTATTCCCTTTTGCCAATCCTCCGGCAGCCAGGCGTTGAGACTGGTCACTGGTAGCAAGGTGGAACTCTCGCTTTCCGAGAGCAATCTTCTGCTCGGAGCGAGCCGTTGTTCGGCCCAAGTGGTGTGGACTCACAAGGCTGAGCGCGAAGGGGACGAGGACGTGACTGGTCTGGTAGTTGGGCTTTGTTTCCCCGACAAAAAAGTGGCCGCTCGGTCCTTTGTTCGAGACCTCCTTAGGCGGATCAACTACAACCCGCGACAAGTCCGATCGGAGATGCGCTTTCCCAGAGAAATCAAAGTTCTCGTTCAATTCGATGGTGAAGACAGAGTCAAGGGCGAGACCATCGATATCTCCACCGGTGGTGCTCAAATTCAGCTGCCTGGAGTCTTTGAGACACCCCAGAATGTGACCGTTCATCTCGATCTTAGCCTGCGAAAAGGGGTTTTGCGCCAGGTCGCGCTCTCCTCGCGCTTGCTGCGCCACGCGGTAGACAAGCAGGGACGAAACTGCTACGCTGTTGCCTTCCGTAAAGGACAGACCCAAGAGCAAATCGAGCTATCTCGATGGCTGGCCGTGCAACTTCCAATGCAAGGCCTAAGCGAGTTGATTCCAAACTTTTCCAAGGGTCGGTCAGGGGATGATGAATGACAGACGCTAATCCTTCTAGTACGCATAGTAGAGAGAAGAGTTCTCTTCAGGTCAGTTTGGTTCTCAATGGAGAAGCTGCCGTCATCGGTCTGCGCGGTCGATTCGTGGGAGGCGAGGTTTTCCAGTTCCGAAGGTCTTGCACCGAAGCGAGCCGCCAGGGTCTGAAAAACTGGGTCATCGACTTGTCCGAGGTGGATGAGATCGATGGCTACGCCCTGGCGAGTCTCGTAGGGCTGCTCTCTCGGGCTCGTTCGAGCGGAGGACGTCTTCTTTTGTGCGGCGTCAACCCCGACCTCAAGAAGCGTTTTGAAGCCACCATGTGCGACAGCATTTTTCAAAATGAGTTCACTGTTTCCAAAGCTGTCGAACGACTGGAAAAGAGCGCTCGCGGATGAGTCGTACTATCGCCGTAGAGGTCACAGAGGAAAAGCCGTACCGAGGCCGACGGGAAATCCTGTCGCCGGATATCAACATCCTCGGCCTGCCGCTGTTTCTGGTGGCCCTCGCCTTGAGTTTTTACAGCGCTTACCTTTTGCTCAGCGGTTCACTCGGTAGCCAGGGCCCTTTCCCCTTGGTTCCCTATCTTCTCCATTGCTTGGCAGCCATCTGTACGGGTTTAGGGGTGTTTGTGGCGCTCGGACGCCACGAGGAGTCGCGCACGGGTTGGGGACTCTTCACCGGAGTGTTCGCCTTTCTGGCCGGACCCGTCGGGGTCATCGGAGCGATCGTTTCGTATCTGCTCGCCCGAGGTCAGCCGCGCCAAACGCCGCTGACGGAAGTGGTCAAAGCCGAGATGTTCGTAACCTCTGTGGCTGAGGAGGAGCCAGAAGACCTCCAATCCATGGACCTTAAGATTCGCGATGAGGCTCAGGTCGAGCCCATCGTCGATATGTTGCCATTGGCTGACATCCCCACGGCCATCGCCATCGTCAATCGCCTTCGGGAGCGAGGCGGGCGGACCGACATTGAGCTGATTCGAGAGATCAGCAATGACCAACGTCCTGAAGTCTATCAATACGCCTTGGCCATTCTGGACAAAATGGAAAAACGTTTTGCCAGCGATGTGTACAAATTGGCGCAGGAGATAAAGGTTCGTCCCAAAGACGCCCAACTGCGCATCGACATGGCCAAGCTTCATATGGACTATATTCAGAGCGGCCTGCTCGATGAGAGTTTGCGTGATTACTATTGGGAACTGACATTGAGTCATCTCTTTGAGGCGATGTTAGCCCATCCGAGCAAACCTGAGTTGGGTGCAGATTTCGCTCAACTCTTAGCCCAACAGGGCCTTGTCAACGAAGCCAGCGAAGTGGCTCGCTTGGTCCTCAAGAAAGAGCCCTCCATGTTGCAAGCCCAGCTCTTAGTGCTGCAGAATCTCTTTGAAAACGCCGTCGCCGGCGACGGTACGGCACTGGCTGCGGCTCGAAAGACAGCCTTGGAGAACAACTGGGCTGTTCAGGTCCCTCGAAAGCGTACACCGGGGCTCGGTGCCACTTACGATCTTTCACACTTCTGGTTCGGAGATGACAAGAATGCTTGATGTTGTATTTTTGTGCGAGGGGACCTACCCCTTCGTTCCAGGCGGTGTTTCGAGTTGGATTCACAGCCTCATCGCTGGCATGCCCGAGCTGAATTTTGGCTTGGTTTACCTCGCGCCCAGCGAGGAGGACGAACTAAAATATCGCTACGAGATACCCTCCAACGTGAAGGAACTCATCGTTGTCCCCCTCTATGACTTCGTCTTCAAGCCCCAGGTCAAAACGCCGTTCCAAGCGGCTGCCTGGGAGGAGGTGACACCTTTCATCAAGGGTATCTTACAAGGGGAGAGCGTCGGTTTCGAACAGGCCTTTCGCCACCTGAGCCCTGTGGGTGATCGGGAGCCGACTCTCACTGTTGCGGAGTTGGCCAATAGCTACCAGGCCTGGGAGGTGCTCACCGACTCCTATCGGGAGAACTATCCCAAGGCGTCTTTCAACGACTTCTTTTGGTCTTGGCGATACGCTTTTCTCCCACTCTTTAAACTCTGTTTGGCGGAGATGCCCAAGGCTCGCCTCTACCACACCGTCACGACAGGGTGGTCGGGGTTGCTCGCCGCCATCGCGAGTTTGCGTTACCAAACTCCTTTTATAACCACCGAGCACGGTCTTTATGTCAACGAGCGGCGCATCGAGATTTCCCAAGCCGATTGGATTTTCGTAGACGCCCCACGCCGGGGTGCTCTAGAGATAGGACTGGGTACCTTCAAGGAGATCTGGATCAATCTTTTTCTTGCCTTGGGTAAGCTCTGCTACCAGCAGACGGACCGGATCTACACCCTTTTTGAGGGCAACCTTCGAAAGGAGATCGAATTCGGTGCTCCTGAGGAAAAAATTGAGATAATACCCAACGGGGTTGATGTCGATCGCTTCGCCAACCACAACGAGCGCGCCCTGGCTCCCAGCAGGAGCCACTTTAGGGTGGGTCTCGTGGGTCGCGTGGTTCCCATCAAAGACATCAAGACGTTTATCAAGTCTGTGCGTTTTATGAACGCCAACATCGACGGTCTCGAGGTCTACATTCTCGGTCCCACCGATGAGGATGAGGACTACTTCGCAGAGTGTCTCACCATGACGGAAGCTCTCGGCCTGTCGGATGTCATCACATTCACAGGACAGGTGGATGTTCGGTCCTGGTACACCTCTCTCGACGTTCAGGTCTTGACCTCCATCTCCGAGGGACAGCCTTTGGTGCTCCTGGAGGGTTTCTGCTCCGGACTTCCAGCGGTTGCAACCGATGTCGGTGCCTGCCGTGAGATCATCTACGGACGTTCCGCCAGCGACAGAGCTTTGGGAGCCGCCGGCAGTGTCACCTGGGTGGGCAATGCCCGACAGACCGCTGAAGCCGTCATCGCTCTCTATCGCAATCCCGAGGAGCGAAAGAAGCGAGGCGAGGCTGGTCGGCAACGAGTGATGAAGTACTACCGACGGGATCAGATGCTAGACT
>CAZVVF010000577.1:0-3807 GCA_964630575.1 uncultured Burkholderiales bacterium
AAGTTCTCGTCGACGTTGCGTAGGGTCACGTCGCTCAGAGGCTCACCGATCAAGGACTGGTTGGCGAATCTCATATCCACCTTTTGCAACCGTTTGAGAGTCAGTTGACCGCTGCTTTCGGTCAGAGCGTAGCTGTTCCAGACCTCGGGCTTTTCGTCTCCGAAGCGTTGGAACCAGGCGCTGAGATGGCGCGGACGCAGGGCCTCTCCGCTGAGGGCCAGGAGCCTTAGGTGCTCCCAGGCAGGCCAATCGTTCCACTCTGCTGCTTGGGAGAGCACTCGAAAGGCGGTAGGCGTCAAGCTCAAGACCTGAATGTTGTGCTGTGTGAGCCAAGGCAAGAATTCATCGAGCAAACGTGTCAAAGGTCGCGGCACGATCACAAGGGTAGCGCCGTGTACCAAGGCGCCCCAGATCTCCCAAGCGGAGTAGCCGAACCCGTAAGAGTGGAACAGCGACCAGCGCTCTTGGGGAAAAAACTCGAGTCGCTCTCGGACTCGGGGAAAGAGCCGCGCTAAATTGTGATGAGAGACCATCACCCCTTTGGGTTGTCCCGATGTCCCCGAGGTGAAGATCACGTAGAAGCGGTCTTCGGGACGGGCTTGCCACGGAAGATCGTGGCAGGGAAGATCGAGACGCCGGCATTCTTCTACGGCAACGGCGGGGATCTCCCGGTAAGGTGAGGAGCCCACGATGAGGCGCAATTCTCCGCACTGACCGATCTGAGCTCTTCGCTGGGCCGGGTAGTCCGGTGGGATGGGGACGTAGGCGGCTCCGGTCTTGAGTACGGCCAACATGGCGACCGGAAGGAGGTGGTTGCAATTCACCGTGATTCCGGCGAGTTCACCGGCCTGAAGTCCCTCCGCTCTGAGTCGGTGGGCGAGTCGATTGGACTGTTCGTGAAGCTGTCCGTAGGTGAGCTTGTGGGTCTCGTACTCCACCGCGATGCGATCCGGCCAGAGCCGGACCTGACGCAGGACCTCTCCAACAACTCCTTGGGGCGAGGTGGACTCACAGGGCATAGCCAGACTCCTTTGATAGCGGTTCGAAACGGGCGGGTAGGGTGGCCAGGCCTCTCAGGGTGATGCTCTCTTTCCAGCGGTGGTCACCATCGGGTGCCAGGCCAGGCAGAGCCAGCAGCCTTGGGATGGCAAGGCGGGCCTGAGCCCTGGCGAGTGCCGCGCCCAAGCAGCTGTGCCGCCCTGAACTGAAGGCCAGATGTTTGTTCGGTGTTCGGTCCAGGCGGAGTTGATGAGGGTCTTGAAAAACCTTGGGGTCGCGATTGGCCGCCCCGACCACTGCGAAGACCGGCTGTTGAGGCGGTATATCGAAGCCTGAGAGTCGTATGCCTGGACCGGAGTTCTTGCTAATGATCATGGAGGGACTCTCAAAGCGCAAGAACTCTTCGACCGCACTCTCGATCAACTCCGGCTCCTGTTGTAGTCTGGCGGCTTGGGCCGGGTGCTCAAACAGACTGAGCATAGCGTTGCCGATCATATGGGCCACCGTTTCGGCCCCGTTGCTAAACAGGAGAAGACAGTTCGCGACCAGCTCTGAAGGGCTGATCTCGCCAGCTTCCTCGAGCGCGATCAAATCGCTCAGCAAACCCGGCTCGGGATGCCGTTTTCGAAAATCTATCCACTCTCTGAAATAGGCTTCCAGCTCTAGTATGGCTCGATTGAGACGCCTGGGAACGTCGTCTTCGAGACCGGGAGAAAAGATGTAGAAGAGGTCGTGGACGTACTGCTCGACATAGTCTCGGTCGCTCTCGGGCAATCCCAGGTAGTCGCAGATGACCCAAACCGGCAAGGGTCTGGCCAGGTCTGTCACGATATCGAGTGTCCCTCGCTCTAGAACCCGGGAGAGCAGTTTCGATAAACTCTGATCGATCATGGCATCGGCGTGTTCGAAATGAGCCTTGAACGCCTTGGTTGTGACCCGTCGAAGACGCAGGTGGTCGGCGCCGTCTAGGAGGGCGAAGAGTCGCTCGGAAAGCCTCTTGGCCGGGGAGCTCGCTCGATCGGCTCGGGAGTGCACCGACTGGGGTGACGGCTGGTTGCTGGTATCAGGATGGCGCAGCAGGGTGACCACCTCGTCGTAGCCGGTGACAACCCACATCCCAAAGGGGCTTTGGTGAACCGACTCCAGACTTCGCAGTTCGTCGTAGAACCGGTAGGGGTCGTTGCCCAGCTGGGGGTCAAACGGGTCAAACACACACGAGCCCGTCTGCTTCTTTACCATCATCTGCCACCGCTTGCTTGGTAGAGCTCGGAGCTCCTGCATCAACCTCGGAAGATGAAAAAAACGAAATCCTGAGAAGGGCCGCAATCATGGGTGAGACTTTGGCTGCGGCTTGGAATCGGTTTTGGTACACGCCGAGTTCGGCGCGGCTTCTTGGGGTCCAAAGGGCTGTTTTCTATGGTATCGCCTGGCTGACCGCTCTGAACATCATTGAGTGTCCCTGGGCTCCTCCTCAAGACTGGGCGCAGTTGGACCCGATGTTCTGGTCTCCCACCATCAATTGGCAGCTTCTATCGACCTCACCGCCTTCCCCGGAGTTCATCGCGCTACTCGCCGGTCTCTACGAGGTCGCGCTTTTGACCTCATGCCTTGGGTTGATGACTCGGACCAGCACGGTGGTCGCGGGTGCCTCCGGGTACCTCATTCTCACCTATGTCAACTGCTGGGGGGTGAGGTACCACCAGACCTATGCCGTGGGTCTGATCCTCTTGATTTTGGCGGTCGCCCCGAGCGGCGAGGCCTTCTCTCTGGATAGCCTGCTCTCTAAGCGAGACCGTCCCGACCTGGATGCTCGCTACACCTGGCCGTCGAGGCTCGTTTGGGTGGGTTTGTCTTTTGTATTCTTGGCTGCAGGCGCTGCCAAACTCATGGCTTCGGGGGCAAGCTGGATCTTCAGTGACAATTTCAGTCTGTTGCTCAAGCGCGGCTTCTATTTTCCCTACACCGGTTCGCCCGAGGTGGACTGGGGCTTGATGATCGCTGAGAGTCCAATTCTGTGCCGAACGCTGGCCTTGACAACCGTTGCCCTGGAGATTCTCTACCCTCTCGGTCTGCTGGCGGGTTGCGCCAGAACCCGGTGGGGCCGACGGTTGGCTCAGGCGGTTCCACTGGCGATGATGCTGAGCGTGGTCGGTTTTAATGTGATTCTGGGCCGCACCTTCTACGGACTTGTCGCAGCCCACATCTTTTGGCTGATCCCAGCCTCAGAGCCGTTGCCGCCGGGCGAGGTCTCAAAACGGCATCGGCTGCTGCTAAACTTTGCGCTGGGCTTGGTGGTTGCCGGCTCGCTCGGAGCCTTTGTCTTGAGAGCGTCTCCCTTCCCTTTCTCCTACTATCCTATGTACGCTCGGTTGCTGCGCCCAGAGTTCACACGGTACCGGATCTACGGGGTGAAAGACTCCCGCGAGGTCCCACTCTGGGATGAGAGGGAGAAGTCTTTGGCCCCCACAAATCGCTGGGTCATAGACATCGCCCTGCGCCGGCATCGGACGAATGGGAAGGACCTCGAACATCTGCTCGGGGTGTGCCTGGAACTGGCCAGGCGCAACGGGCAAGATTTTGACCAGTTGCGAGCTTACCAATGCACCTGGCGGATCGAGTCCGGGGCGGCGAACTTGAGGGACCCACAACGGAGACTCCTGGCTGAAAAGGTCGCTCCTTGAGGTCGCCACGGCAAGACGACGGTTGTCGCTCGGCGGGCTCTCAAGGATTCTAGGGAAGGTACTCCAAGAGGACCTCGGGTGGTCGGGCGATGATGGCTTTTCCCTCGATCACCGCGATCGGTCGCTC
>CAZVVF010000578.1:0-3804 GCA_964630575.1 uncultured Burkholderiales bacterium
CGTAGAGGAGCATGTCTTCGTTAGACTCGATCAGACGAACGTCTTCCCTCTCTTTATTTTCTGCGACCCAATCGGTAGTCACTAGAATATCAGCGTTCGCGTAGCCTCTTTCGGCAATCGGCAGTGTCATCATAACTGTTCCCTTTCTCTCTTGGTTTCGGTTGGCGCGTCCGGGTCCACACTCCTTGGGCTCTATGTTCCCCCAAGTCGAGGTTCTCCAAACGGTGTCCTAGCGGAGGATTTGATGATTGCGACAGGAATCACAAGCGCGTCAACCTGATGAGTGATCTACCTTCAAAGCGCAACGGACTGTTCTCTAAACTCTGGGAATTGCTGCGTTTCGAGCAAACCCTTTTCGCCCTCCCTATCGCCCTGGCCTCAGCGCTTTGGGCCGCTGGTGGTTTGCCCAAGGCCGACGTACTGGCTTGGGCGCTGTTGGCGATGGTGGCTGCTAGAACGGCTGGAATGAGCGCGAACCGTCTCATCGACGCGCGGCTGGACGCGGCCAATCCTAGAACCGCCGACCGACTCTTACCCAGCGGGAGAATTCGTGCAGGCTCTGTGGCGGCGGTTTTGGTCCTGTCGTTGGCCCTTCTCGGATGGGCGGCGTGGAATCTCAATCCGCTCTGTTTTCGGCTTTGCCCGGTGGCCTTTTTCTTGCTTCTCGGATACTCGTATCTCAAGCGCTTTACTTGGGCCTGTCACTTTGGTCTCGGCGCCGTTCAGGCCTGTGGACCCCTGGGAGCCTGGATGGCCGTGACCGGGCGCTTCGAGTGGGCCGCGTTGTGGCTCGCTCTGGGTGTGGCCTTTTGGATGGCCGGCTTCGATATTCTTTACGCTTTGGCCGACGAGGCCCACGATCGAGAGCACGGCGTGTTCTCTGTGCCCGGATGCTTTGGGGCGGTCTTGGCTTGTCGACTCAGTCGGGTGTGTCACGCTATCGGCTTTGCCTTTTGGTGCGTCTTCAGCTACTGGGTGCAGGGGGGACTATTCTTGGGAGCCGGGATCGGTGCGGTTGGCGCTCTGTTGATCTGGGAACATGTGCTTGTGGGACCTCAACGACTGGGCCAGCTCCCTCTTGCGTTTTTTAAAGTGAACAGCATGATTTCGTTGGTCTTGCTGGGGGCGACGGTAGGAGAAATATTTTTATGAAACACGATACGGTCTGGAAAGACCACTTTTTAAATCAGGACCCGACTCGTTTGGCCATGGCGGTCCGAGACAGCGGTTCTTTCGCCCCCGGTGAACTCATACGGGCCTTGGCCGACGACCGAGTACTCCTTTGTGGTGGGGCCACCGAGGCGGCCCGGCTCTCTAAGCGAGTCAACGCAAAACCCTGCGACAATCCCGAGTGTGTGGTGGTGACTCCGGTCGCGGGTCAGTCGGTCGAGGACTATCAGGCAGCCCTTCTCAAGGCCCGCAAGGATTTCCCAACGGCGGAACTGGCCGGCTTTGGTCCCGACGGTTGGGCTCCCGAGGCCGCTCTCTTGGACCGCGTGGTGGTCAAGGTGGGAGAAGTGAGTTCAGAGTTTCGCCAAGAGCCAGGATGGAGAGAGCGTCTGGCAACGGGGCAGCGCGCGACCGCCGTGATTGTGTACACTCCTTCAGCTTCACCCAGCGCCTTGGAACAGGCCGCCGAGGCGGTGTCAGGGAGCGCTGGTTTGGTATCGGTTGTGGCGCTCCCGGTCAGTGCCGGCGACCGCATACCTCTGCCCGGTCTCACCACGGCTGGGACCATGGATATGATGATTCTGAGCGCCCTTCGGCATCTGTTGCCGAGCGGTGTCCGATTGAGGGCCTCGTGGGCCGCTCTCGGTTGGAAGGTCGCCCAACTGGCTCTTCTCTATGGTGCCAATGAATTGGCGGGCTGGACAGCGGCCGAGACGTCCGTCTATACCGGTCGAGTTCGAGCCGCAGCCCGAGTGGAGAGCGACGAAGTGCTGCGCGGTATCGAGGAAGCCAGATGTCAGTTCGCTCCTTGGTCAGAGAGGATCGGTGCTCAGCGATGAGTTCACTACGATTCGGGGTACTCACGTATCTCAACTGTTTGCCAGCGACCTTAGGCCTGGAGCGAGGGGCCGTGGGTGGTGAAGGCTGGTCGCTGACACGAGGAACGCCCGCAGAGCTGAATCAACTCATGCGAGACGGGCACCTCGATGTGTCCCTCGTTTCGGCCGTTGAGTATGTCGACAACGAGGATGCCTACACGCTGCTAGACGAGTTTTCGCTCTGGTGCGACGGACCTGTGCAGAGTGTGACTCTCTACTCAGGACTGTCTCGCGAGGAGCTTCAGGATTGCGGCGCTGGTGTGATCGCGGTGACACCAGAGAGCGCCAGTTCGGTGACTCTAACCGAGATCTTGCTACCCAATTGTCAGACCGAGGTGTTCGACTCTTTGCAAGACGTTAGGGACGGTTTGACCTCCGGGCGCTACAAGGCCCTCCTTTTGATCGGAGACGGAGCCTTGGCACCACCGGATTGGACGAAGTCCCTGCAGGCTCACGATCTGAGTCAATGGTGGGCCGACCAGACCCATCACCCCATGACCTTTGCGGTCTGGGTGGCAAGGCAAGACCTGGAGACCTCCGCCCTGGATGAAGCGCGGAGTTTGCTGAGTCGCTCCTTGGACTGGGGGAAAGCCCAAGCTGAGACCGTGCTGAAGGAAGCCTGCCAGCGTTCAGCGCTTTCGCGAGAACGACTTATGGACTACTTTAGCAATCTTGAGTATCGCACGACCCCTGAATCGGAGCTCGGCTTCTCGGAGTTCAGATCTCGAGTGAAGCGGCACCGCGTGTTCGGCAAGAAGCGGCCTTTGGCCGGCGCTGGAAGAGGCCCGCGCTTTAGGGTGAGTGCCCTGTGATGAGGCTCCGCGTGATAGCAGTGAAGGATTGGAATAACAATGTCTAAGAGCAGTACCAAAATTCGAGATTTGCGAGTGAAGACCTCGCGCCCGCGACTCACACCCGATCAGGGACTCGCGTTGTTCGACAGCGACCTGCTGTCGCTCGGTAGAGACGCCGATGAGATGCGCCGGGAGCTTCATCCCGAGGGGTATGTCACCTTCGTGCGCGACCGCATCATCAACTATACCAACGTCTGCATCACCTACTGTAAGTTCTGTGCTTTCTATCGACCGCCGGGTCATCCCGAGAGTTACGTCCGTAGCAAAGAAGAGATCTTTGGCAAGGTGGAAGAGATGTTGGAGCGCGGGGGTACGACCCTCATGCTCCAGGGTGGCCACAACCCGGAACTCAAGATCGACTACTACGAAGACCTCTTCAGTTCCATCAAAGAGCGCTTTGATGTCTATCTTCACAGCCTCACCGCAACCGAGGTTGACCACATGGCCGAGGTGAGCGGCCTGAGCCTGAAGGAGACCTTGACTCGTCTCAAGCAGGCGGGGCTCGATAGTCTGCCTGGCGGAGGTGCCGAAATGTTGGTGGACGAGATTCGGGACAGGGTGGCGCCCTTGAAGTGTTCGGCGGACCGCTGGTTTGAGGTTCACGAGACAGCTCATGAAGTCGGCATGGAATCGACGGCGACTATGGTCTTCGGATTTGGGGAAACTCCCGCTGATAGAATCCAGCACCTTGAACGACTCCGCGCTCTTCAGGATAGAACAGGGGGATTTCGTTCCTTCATTCATTGGAGCTTGACCCCCGGTCACACGGGTATGATGCGGACCATTCCACCGGCCGGCGTAGAATATCTCCGGATTATGGCCATCGCCCGTTTGTACCTCGACAATTTCAGCCACATTCATGCCGGCTGGGTGACCGAAGGAGCCAAGCTGGCTCAGTTGGC
>CAZVVF010000579.1:0-3804 GCA_964630575.1 uncultured Burkholderiales bacterium
GACCCGGCGCTGAAGTTCTTGCTCCCTGCCGCCTCGCCCAAGGTCTACGACATGTTGGAGTCGTTGGTCCCCGACTGTATCGTTCTGCGCAATGGCTTGGCTCAGGAGATGCTGTCGGTCTCGGAACTCGCTGTGATGACATCGGGGTCGGTGTCGCTAGAGGCCGCATTCTTGAACTGTCCTATGGTTCTGGGTTATCGCTTCAATCGGTTCGACGCGGCCCTGGGGAGGTTTTTGACTTGGACAGGCCTGCTTAAGATCAAGCATTTTGCACTGCCCAACCTGGTTCTCGACGAGACGATCTTACCCGAGTTCTTTCAGGAACAAGTCAATCCGGACACCCTTTTTGAGGAGGCCAAGAAGCTCTTGCGAGAGGGACCCCACAGAGAGAAGATGCTGCACGATTTGGCCCGAGTCAGAGAGGCGCTCGGGGCAGGGCCCGTTGTCCCCAAGGTGGCAGAGTACGTGCACAAGATGGCCCTCACAAGGCCGTGAAAACACTTTTTCTAGTCTCCAATTCCCCGGGGGAGGTCTCCACCTTTGTGCGCCCGGTGGTGAGCCAAATGAGCCGAACTCACCCGGATTGGCGGTTGCGGGTGTGCCTGGTCCCGTGTCCCTATGCGACTGGGGCTGAGGCTGACGTTATCGCTTCCTGGCCTGAGGCTCCTGAGGTTTGGACTCCATGGCAAACGACCAAGGCTTGGCTCACGGGCTCGGGCAAAGGACTCTCAGGCGCCGTTGTATTTCTAGGGGGAGACCCGTGGCACGCGCTTTTGCTCAAGCGTCGCTTTCAGCTTCCCTGTATGGCCTATTTTTGGGAGCCGAACCGGTGGGAGCAGAGCCGCTGGCTCGGCGGTTTTGACCGGGTCGCTAGAGGCTACCGAGGAGGGGGCGAAACCGATTGTGGGAGAATCGTGTCCGTGTCGGATCTACGAGTGGATGCTGTGCAGGCCAAACTCGCAAGCCTTGAGGTCGCTGACGGTCGGCCGCTGACTCTGGCCCTGTTCCCAGGCTCGAGATGGTTTCATCTAAAGTGTGTCCTAGGGCCGTTTCTGAAGGTGGTCGACGATCTCATGGAGCGACTGCCGAATCTGAAGGTTTTGCTCGCGGCCTCTCCCTTCGTGAGCAGGGAGCGTCTCTCTTTGGCCGCTTCGAGCCCTTTGGACTTGGGGATCTCCTACACCACGGCGGGTCTTCAAGGGGACCACCTCGTGACCTCTCGGGGGAGCACCGTAGAGGTCGTTTGGGCCGACCCCTACCGCGTTATGGCGGAGTGTCACTGCGCTCTGAGCTTACCTGGCTCCAACACGGCTGAACTGGCCATCGCGGGCAAGCCGACGGTGGTGCCTCTGACCTCACGAGTACCGGTGGGCGGGAGTGGTCTGCTGGGATTGCTGGACCGGCTTCCTGGACCAGAGCCGTTCAAGCGTTATCTTCGCGAGCGGAAAAGGAAGAGGTTGAGCCTGGTTGCCCTCCCCAATCAACTGGCCAATCGTGTGATCATGCCAGAGTTTTTGGTTCGTGATGATCTGCAGGACTTGAGTGATTTTCTGTTTGATCTTCTCATGGACGGCAGGCGGCAAAAGGCCATCGGGCAGGAGGCACGAGATGTTATGGGGCCGAGCGGTGGAGCCCTGGAGTTGGTGAGTCGCTTGATGGAGATTGTCCCAAGTTGACATTCCACGGCAACTGAATGAGAATGCAGCCAATTGTGATGACGCCGATTCGAAAGTTTTTGTTCAAGTGGCGAGGGGGGCTGGTCGCGCCCGTTGCTGTTCTTTTTCTCTATGTTGCCGAGCCGACAGTTCAGAGTCTTCTGGCAGGTGGCTTGTTGGCAATGTTAGGGGAGGGACTGCGGCTATGGGCGATCGGTTATACCGGTGAGCCAACTCGCTCCCAGGAGCTCGATGCTCCCAAGCTTATCACCACTGGACCCTACGGGTTGGTCCGGAACCCGCTCTACTTGGGGAATCTTCTGAACGGTATGGCCGTAGCGACCGCCTCTGTAGGAGGAAAGGCTCCCACAGAAGGGGCTCTGCTGTGGCTCTTGGCTGCTAGCTTTTTGAGCTTTGTCTACAGCAACATCATCATCCTGGAACAAGATTTTCTGGAGGGCGAGTTCGGAGACGACTACGCTCTCTACTGTCAAACCGTACCGGCATTGATTCCCCTGGGCTTTAAGGAACGCACCTTGAAGGAGATTCGACGGGGGGAATTTTCTCTGTCCCGCGCCCTCACGTTTGAGAGGATGACCTTGGTTTGGCAGGTCCTCATCTGGGCAGTTCTGCTTTGGAAGGCAAATATTTAAAATGGCGAAAAATAAGAAAAAACCGAAGAGAATATCGACCCCGGTCAGCAGCAAGAGTGCGGCCAAGACGAAAAAGCCGAATCCGATCTTGAAGTTTCTGAAGCCTCGGAGCCTCTCGACCTTTGCCTTTGGCATCTCAGGTCTTCTGGCTGGAATAGCCACAGGGCTCAATCACTTCCCCAACATGGACAATGTGCCAGTGGTACCCAAGATGATGTTTCTGGCCGCTTACTTGGGAGACCCTCACGCCGATATCATGGCTGGGATTCTCACCGGCTTCACGGGTCTTGTCATCGGGGCGTGTCTGGGCTTTTCGGCCCTCTCCAAGCCCAAGGATATGGCCATCAGCATGGTGATATCGGTCGTTTTGGCATTTCTGGCTCTGACCTTCACCGACAACATCGCTATCGTTGGATTGGGATTTCTGGCAGGGCATTTCCCCGCCATTCTGGCCGCTGTTCGCGGCGCCTGAGCGCCATGAGAATCGTTCACAGCGCGGATTGTCACGGGGCTATCGATTCCTACAAGGCGATTCGCAAAATCGGATCAGAGCAAACACTCTTTCTGGATTCAGGCGACACTCTGTTCGGCTCCAACACCGCCTTTCGCTTGAATGAGCCCAATCTCGCGATCATGTCTGAGATCGGCTACCACTGTATGACCATGGGGAACCGAGAGCTTCACTACATTCCGGCCATTATGGAGCGAAGGGCGAGCCAGCGGAGTTTCCCTCTGTTGGCCGCCAACCTGGTAGAGCTG
Organism: uncultured Burkholderiales bacterium; assembly: GCA_964630575.1. Taxonomy (GTDB): domain Bacteria; phylum Vulcanimicrobiota; class Xenobia; order Xenobiales; family JADMJV01; genus JAEXNA01. The sequence goes on from CAZVVF010000579.1 coordinate 3,068, forward strand.
TGGGGACGTCCCAAGACTTGGCAGGATGGAGTGAGCCTAAGGTTGGGCTCTCTGAAGGTCGGTGTCTTTGGGATGACGGTGGTTCAATACCCGGTAGGCTCTTTCTACGAGAAGGTCTTTGGCTTACGATTCTTACCGCCCGAGACTCTCATCGAGCATTTGGTGGCCAGCTATCAAGCCGATCACGACCTGGTCATCTTTCTTTCCCACCTGGGAGTGGACTGGGACCGAAGGCTGGCTCGGCAACTCCAGGCGAAGCCGCATTTGAAGTGTGACCTCATTCTCGGTGGCCACACCCACGCGACCTTTCTCGAACCGGAAGTTCTGGGGCACACCCGGCTTTCTCACATCGGTGCTAACGGATCTGGCTACGGAGTCTGGCAACGCACAAAAGAGGACTGGGAATTCCATTTTGTCTCGACCTTGAGCGAGGCAGAGGTGGCCCTTCGGTGAAGCGCCTTCTGGTTCTGAGCAACGGAGCTGGAGAGGATGCTATCGCTGCCAAGATCTTGCTCAAGCTGCCCCAGGAGCTACAATCGCTGGTGATCTGCTGCCCGTTGGTTGGGTTTGGGCACGCCTATTCTGGAAAGTTCGAGGTTGTGGGGCCTCGCGTGATCCCACCGAGCGAGGGCCTTTTTCGCGAGTCCTGGAGGCTCGCTCTTGCGGACCTGGCCCAGGGCGTGGTGGGCGGACACCTCAATCAGTTGCGGTTTCTTCACGGCGCGCGAGGGGATATC
>CAZVVF010000580.1:0-3795 GCA_964630575.1 uncultured Burkholderiales bacterium
GAGCCGTGGGATAGTGCTCGCGGAGCGTCGATAGAAGCTTGGGGTAGTAGGAATAGGGGTAGTCCGGATGGAGACCACCAACGATGTGGACCTCAGCCTCGGGAACGTCTTTGAGCGGAGCCACTCGATGAATCATTTCTTCCATGCTCATCTCGTAGGCGCCCTCTTCCCCTTTGTCTCGGCGGAAGGCACAAAACATACACTTGACCGCACAGACATTGCTGTAATTCAAGTGCATGTTGATGATATAGGACGTCGTGTTGCCGTGCCGCTGTTCTCTAACCCAGTTAGCTAGGGACCCGAGCTTATCCATAGGGGCGTCCTGGTAGAGAAAGAGCCCCTCTTCTGGGGTTAACCTCTCGCCCGCGTGGACTTTGTCTTCAATCGCATTGAACATCTGAGTCTCTCCTGTCGGATCCCCTGTGAATTATTTCACAGAGCGATCCCATCGTCAATCTATCGCCCTGGTAGGTGTCACCGCGTCAGGGCTAACGGGTATTTAGTCTACTGTTCCCCACCGTCGCAGCGGTTAACCGGTAAATGGACGCGAGCATCACCCTCGATCCAAGCTGCGCCATCTGGACCGAACTCCTTCTTCCAGAGTGGGACCCTAGCTTTGGTCGTATCGATCAAATATCTCGCAGCCTCGAAGGCCTCTTTTCTATGAGGTGCAGAGCAGCACGCGACCACAGCGATCTCGCCGGGACCCAACTCCCCTACCCGGTGTTCTACCACCGCTCCTCCCAAATTCCAACGAGCACTCGCTTCCAAACAGATCTTGTGAAGCTCTTTCTGGGCCATTTCCTTGTAGGCCGAATAGTGCAGGCGGTCAGTGACCTGATCACCGGTGAGGTCGCGGACGGTTCCCAAAAAGCTGACCACAGCACCGCAATGAGACCTCATGACCTCCATGGTCAGGGCGTTCTGGTCCAACGGCTCCTCCTGAATGGCAGCTCGGATATGAGCGGAACTCCCTCCGCTCACCGGCGGGATAAGAGCGATCTCACTGCCTGGAGAGATCGTGTGATCCTCATCAGCAAACACCTGGTCAACGGCCACCCGATAGCGCCTTTCGAATCTCAAAAGGGCCGGATACTCCTTTTCGAGTCGACTCAGAAAGTCAGCGACGCTAACCTCTTCCGACATCTCCAGGGTCACTTCATCGTGACCGACCAACTCGACCAAAGAAGCAAAAAACAGTACTTTGCTCTGCATACTAGATAAAGGCGGGTTCTCGATACTCGCCGTAGACTTTGCGCAGAACTTCCACCATCTCACCGACCGAGGCATAGGCTCGCGCACAGTCCACCAGTTCCGGCATCACGTTGCGGTCGGCTTGAGCGGCTTGCTTCAACAATTCTAGGCTGCTCTCGACTTTGGCCTGGTCGCGCTCGGCTCTAACCTTGGCCAAACTCGCCACTTGCTTGGTCTCGGCGTCTTGCCCGATCTTGAGGATAGGAATATCCACCGTCTCTCCCACGTTCTGGAACTTGTTGACACCAACGATGACCTCATCGAGGGTCTCCAATTTCTGAGCGTAGTCATAGGCGCTGCGACCCAACTCACGTTGAAAGAAGCCGCTTTCGATGCCCTTGTAGATGCCGCCCTCTTTCTCGATTTTCTCGAAATACTCGAAGCACTTCGTCTCCATCCAGTCGGTGAGGTCCTCCACGTAGTAACTGCCCGCGAGCGGGTCGACGACATCGGCCACTCCGGTCTCATAGGCCAGAACTTGCTGAGTGCGCAAGGCGATCTCGGCTGACTTCTCGGTGGGAAGCGCCCAGGTCTCATCCATGGCGTTGGTGTGCAGAGATTGCGTGCCACCGAGGACACCGGCCATGGCCTGATAGGCTGTGCGCACGATATTGTTCTCCGGCTGCTGCGCGGTCAACGAAACTCCGGCTGTTTGAGTGTGAAAGCGGAGCTTCCAGCTTCGCTCGTCCTTGGCGTGGAACCACTCCTTCATAACCTTGGCCCAGATCACCCGAGCGGCCCGGAATTTTGCGATCTCCTCAAAGAAATTGTTGTGGCAGTCGAAGAAGAAGGAGAGACGCGGTGCGAAGGTATCCACATCCATTCCGCGCTCGATACACGCCCTCACATAAGAGATACCATCGTAGAGCGTGAAAGCTAACTCTTGAAGGGCCGTGGCACCAGCCTCCCGGATGTGATAACCGGAAATGGAAATGGTGTTCCACTGCGGCACCCTTTGAGCGCAAAACTCCACGGTATCGACGACCAACTTCATGGAAGGCTCAGGTGGGTAGAGAAACTCTTTCTGAGCGATGTACTCTTTGAGAATATCGTTCTGCAGAGTTCCACGAACCTTCGACCACTCCACGCCTTGCTTCTCGGCCACGACCAGATACATGGCCAGCAAAATGGCCGCCGGGCCATTGATCGTCATCGAAGTCGACACCTTGTCTAGGGGAATGCCATCGAACAAGATCTCCATATCAGCGAGGGTATCAACCGCGACACCGCACTTACCCACCTCGCCCAGCGATCGTGGATGGTCGCTGTCGTAACCCATGAGGGTTGGCATGTCGAAGGCCACGGACAAACCGCCCTGCCCGTCGGCGAGCAGCTTGCGAAAGCGTTCGTTGGTCTCTACGGGAGTAGCAAAGCCCGCGAAGAGGCGCATAGTCCACAAGCGTGAGCGATGCATGGTGCCGTGAACACCTCGTCGAAACGGAAACTGCCCTGGGAGTCCAATATCTCGAAGATAATCGCGCTTCGCCGAATCCGTGGGGCCATAGAGGTCGCGAACGCTGTAGCCGCTCCCATTGACAAACTCCTTCTTGCGGAGCTTGCTCCCTTCTACTTGCTGCTTCTGCCAGTCAGCGCGGGCCGAACGAATCGCCTCTAGGCGGTCAGTGTTCTCACTCATGAGTACTCCTTGTGTTAATCTTTAATTGGGTATTCCCACTTCGGCGCAAATTCATCCCTCTTTTCTGCACTCGCTGAAACGAGAGTTTGCAAAACCTGCCTTTGAAGGGGAGACAAAACCTGGCAGTAGAGCGGTGTGGTCCTCCACAACTCATCGAAGTCGAGACCCATGTGCTTCCACAACCCATCCTGAGTCCTAGACCAAGCCAGTCCATCCAAGCGCAGAGCCAGTCTCTCGAAAGCGGTGGATAGACCCGCCGAGGCCCCCCTTGCACGCTGACCGTAGAGAAAAGGTCGCAGACGCCTGAGTCGCTCCACCCTTTGCGGGGTGCTAAAGCTCGCAGGAGCCGAAAGGTCGGGCAACCTGGAGAGCGCGTATCTCAGGTACCGACTGTTGGGCTGAGCAAAGTAGCGACCACTCGCAAGGTGTATCGGCTGACATCGGTCGCACCACTTGGCTAACCTGGTCCGAACCTCTTCGAAGGCCAGTGGCGTGCCAAACGTCCAACCGTTTCGACCCTTTCGAAAACTGAGCTGAAACTCAGCGCGGGCCTGGACGAGTTCGGCCAAAAATCTCACTACTCGAGGTATGAGAATCCGAATCGACTGACCATACTCGGGCCGTCCTCAGGCTTCTTGACAGCCTTGAAGACTCGTGGGCCGACCTGGACCTCACCGCCCAGGGGAAGCACACCACCCTGCGCCAACATCTCTGCTGGCAGAGTCTCCATGACCAATCGAGTGCGCGTCAACTCTTCCTCAAGCTCGTCGCCTAAGCCCTCGCTGACACCGTGGCAGATGTCCGGCAAGCCAAACTGAGCCATGCCGTGAGTGCGAAACCACATCTTCTTGTGAGCCTTCTCTTGCAGTCCACTGCTGACAAAAAGGTAGGAGTGTCCCGCGCCC
>CAZVVF010000581.1:0-3792 GCA_964630575.1 uncultured Burkholderiales bacterium
GGCTGAGCGTCTCCTTGACCTCAGCAGAAGGCGCACTGGGATGCTCCCGACTCTCCAAGCGCGAGCGCTGGAACTCGGTCAAAAGACTCATCGTGCTGCGAGCGTGAAGATGCCCCCTCCCGGAATGCAGGTCACGGATCGCGGTTAAGACCTCTTCGACGTCGCTGTCCTTGAGAAGATATCCCTGAGCCCCGGCCGCGAGGGATTCAAAGAGGAGCTTTTCTTCTTCGACTGCTGTCAGAACCAAAATCTTGAGCGACGGAAATTCAGGCTTGAGCTGCCTGATCACCTCAAGACCGCTCATATCCGGAAAATTCATGTCCAGAACCAGAACATCCGGACGGTATTTCCGGCAAAAATCGATGGCTTCCTGACCGCAAGTTGCCTCATCGACGAACTCCATGTCAGGCTCGCTGCTCAAGGTTCTATGATACATTTGACGGACCAACTTGTGGTCGTCGGCAACTACAACTCTAATCACTACTCTGCTCCGGGAGAAAGATTGAAAAACGAGACCCCACCGCACCATCCTCAACTGAAACTCGACCGTTGTGCGCTTTGGCGTAAAGTCGTACCAGATAGAGGCCCACCCCAAACCCGACAGTTCGCTGGTGAGAGCCTTGGTCGTGCCTCTCGAAGATCCGTTCTCGGTCTTCGGGAGGAATCCCCGGTCCCTCATCCTCAACAGTGATTCGAGTCTCGCCCCCCTGCCCACTCACAGCCAAACTCACGACCCCCTTCTCGGTATGCCGAATGGCGTTCGAGATCAAATTGTCCAGACTCTGTTGTATGAGCAGCGGATCTACAAAAACTTCTCGGTCGAGATCACAGCCCTTCTCCACCCGTATTGTGTGGTCCGGGGCAAACTCGGGAGGGTGACGCTTCAGAACCGCCTCAAAGAGGTCGCCCACTCTCACCCACTTGAGCTGAGGTTCTAAGCCACAAAGATCGGCACGAAACACTTGAGTGAGCCCCTCAACATCTCGATTGATGCTAGCGATGGCTGCCTGGGCATCGTTGAGTTGAGAAACGATTTCATCCTCTGGAATGCGCTTGAAGTTGCGGGCCAGATTGCGGACCGTGCCACGAATGGCAAAGAGTGGATTTCTCAACTCGTGAGCCAGACTCAAGAGAAGCTCGTGACGCGTGGTAGCCAGCTTCGCCTTCTCGTCGTAGAGAGCGCGATAGGAGTCCACCAACCAACTGCAGAGCAACCCCACCACATAGGTAAGAGCGAGCTGCCCCAGGTTGTTGAGTAGGACCGCGCGAGCCTCTAGATTGAGACCGACCTGAACCAAGTGGTAGGAACCCAAAAGAATCAAAACGCTGAACAGGCCTCGGTGCCCGAACAAGAAGATCGACAGGGCAACGGGCACCGGGTAGAGGTTCAGGTGAAAGGTCGAGCGTCCCAACGAATAGTCAACAAAAGGAACGAGGACCAGCAGTACTACCAGTACAGCGATCCAGATGCGTCTATGCCTCGGAGGGACTTCTCCGAGCAGCAAGTTCTTTAGCCAAATAGGCACGGTCTATAGTCGCCGATAAGTCGCACAGTTGGCCTTTGCGCTCAGCAAATCCGTGCTAACCTCTTCAAATTAATCTTCACACTGATGATAGAGTACAGCCGCGCATCCAACCATGATAGGCCCGCTCAGCGCCAAGGGCAGGGACTCCTCAAGCCATGCCCACAAGAGCAAAATGAGTCCCGTCGCAACGAGTATTCGCGCAACATTTCTCACTCTGCACCAACCTGAGCGCTCACCAGCAAATGCTGGAAAGCTAATACGCCCACTGTAACAATCATCGCAACTCGATTCTACGGTAACTCCGGCTCAAAGGGTATCCGTCTTTGGAAGGATTTTGAACACCTTTCTCCATCGCTACGAGCCAAACCAGTGCAGCAAGATCTGAGGACAGAGTCCCAAAAAGAACAGACTGGCCAAAATCACGGTCATGGCGACCCGTTCCCTTGGAACGAGGTCTTCAGCCACCTCGCACTTAGGCCCGGCAAAGGCCCTCAAAAGCGACCGCATAATGGTCATGGCGTTGAGCGCCGTGACAATGATGAGGACAAAGCCCAATCCTGGAAACTCAACCACCGAGCCTTGTACCAGCAGGTCTTCTGAGATAAAGCCCAGGGTGCCGGGAAGTCCGACCATGGCCAAGCCACTCAACAAAAAGGAGGTGGCCAGCCCCGGTGTCGACTCGAAGTCGCGCCCGGGCTCGAGCAGTGAAACCACTTCCCCGCGCCGCGCGTGAAGAGCCTCGATGGACATGGCCAATCCGGCCATTCCCAAGGCCATCGCCAACCAGGCCGCCAAGGCTCCTGCGCGACCAACCGGCAAGGAGTTCTCTAAACCGAAAGCCACCAGACCGCTTTGGCTGATGAACAGATAGGCCAACACGCGCTTGAGTCTGGTCTGAACGGTAGCCAAGGCGGCACCGAAAAGAGCTGTGATCACCCCCAGGGTCGCCGCTTCCATATGCACCGTCTGCGACAGATGGCCGGTTAGCATCTTCAAGTGTAAAAACACACCGACCTGAGGGGTTACAAAAGCGACCACCACGCCCATAGGAGTTGTCTCCACAAAGCTGGGGAACCAACTGTGGAAGGGGAAACAAGCCTCCTTTATGCAGAGCGCAAGGGCCACGGTGATGAGAAGCACTGAGGAGTTCGGAACGAGGAGCCCAAGGAAGACCAAGACACTGCTCACCCCCAGATAGACGGCAAAAACTCTAGCCGTTTTGAGGTTCTGCTTGCGGACCTCTAGCCAAACGAGCACGATGGCCGAAATCCAAGGAATTCCCATTGGCCAGCCCACGGGCAACAAAACATAGGAGGTAGACAGCGCTGCTAGAGCCAGCATCGTCGCGTACGATTGGGGCGAGGTATTGCCCAAACGGCTCATTCCCGTGGCCACCAAGGTTATGCAGGCCACCAAGGCCGGGAAGGGGTGCCACCACTGCCCAGGGCCCTGAAAAGCGAGGGAGATGAGCGAGACCAAAGTGGCCACCGCCGAGGCATAGAAAGCGATCTCCCGAGCCCCTCTGGCCCTTTCACTTCGCAAGACGGGAAAGAGTGCCAGTGTAAAAAGAGTGATATTGAAGAAAGCGTTCGCTGTCATTTGAGAACCTTAACCTTGTCAGCATCTGGGCTGGGCAATCCCATAATGCGGGTTTCAATAAACGTCTCAACCCCATCAAACACGCCGACGATGGCTTTCCAGGCCTGCATAACGTTCATCAAGAGTGCTTCTGAGAACCCTCGCTCAAGCGACATATGATAGAACCACATCTGCCATTTTTTGGGTAGAAATCGTTCGTAGTGTAAGCCCATTTTGGGAAGCACGGCACCCAATGAAGTCTCGATGTGGTGATAATCGTGCAAGACGCTCGGTGCTCTTAGAATCTCCAGCGTCCTGATACAGGCGTGCCCCACGATGTGAATGGCGGCCAGAAGATTCCAACCGAGTCCGATCTCTATAAAGATGAGGCCGACTTGAGTCATCGAACCGTAAGCCAAAGCACCCTTGACATCCGGTTGCACACGGCCCACTGACGTTCCGTGAAAAGCCGTGAGCACCCCTATGGTCACCAAGATAGCCCCAGCCCACTTCGACTGATCGATAATCGGACTGCAGCGAAGCATGAGGTAGGGCCCGAGATGGATAGAGAGCGCTCCATAGAAAACGGCGCTCGAAGGAGTAGGCCCTTCCATCGCTCGGGGAAGCCAGCCACCAAAGGGTACCAGAGCCGATTTGCCCATACAGGCAAGGACCAAGAGAAGAACGA
>CAZVVF010000582.1:0-3787 GCA_964630575.1 uncultured Burkholderiales bacterium
TGCGACTTAGAGCGGTGCTCAAGTACTCCGTCACAACCTTGGACTGCTCATCGAACCCCATCTCGGCGAGTCCGTCCCTCGTAAGCTGGTCATTCTTAGGACGCAAACGATTCATGTCGTCGATAGCGGTCCCGGTAAACTGAGCCAAACCGACAGCACCGTCTTTTGCGCCGCCGGAGCGAATGGAGGGGCTGAAGGTACCGCCGGTCTCGACAGCCATGAAATTGGTAATATCATCAGCTTTCACCTCGAAGCCTTTGGCCTTGAGGTCGGCGACCATCTGATTCACAGCGGCCTTCTGACCATCGCTGAGCTTGGCACCGAAAGAGAGTTTTCCGTCGGCAGGCTTGGCGGCCGCTGGCTGGTTGGCTCTGGGATTGGGACGCGGAATGGGAACGTTATCGGGGAGTGTTACGCTGTTTTGTATTGCCGCTTTGGTGTCTTGAGAAGCACTCCCTCCGCCGGTCAAGGCGGCTCTGGTCTTGGGTCCCACCACACCGTCGGGTTCGAGACCGTTCTGACGCTGAAACTCTTTGACAGCTTCTTGAGTTTTAGGACCGAACTTACCATCGGTGGATAGCTCCTTGCCGAGCTTTTCGTTCAGGGCAGATTGGAGCGAGCGAACCGACTCATCGTGCATCCCGCTCTTCAAGGTCTTACTGCCCAAGGACGCGCTGAGGTCGGCATTCTTTCTAGCCTCTGCTGCATCCGCCTTGGAAGTCTCAGCTTCCTGTTTGGCTTGGTCGCTACTCTTGACCTCGTTGCTCGTGTCATCAGACGACCAGGCGTCGAGGTTGACCGAGGACTTCGTGTCGGCGTCTTTGGACTTGGCTTCTGAGCTCAGCGAGACTTTGTCGGATGTTGTCTCGGAGGATTTGGAAGTGGATGAAGCCGATCCGGCCTTCCCATTGGAGGAGGCTGAGCTGGTCTTTCCGGAGGGAGAGCTGGTGTTTGAGGCCGCGTTGGCCGTGGAAGCTCCACTGCTTCTAGAGGTTCCCGAATTTGCGCTTGAAGCGCCGCTTTTCCCTGCATTCATGTTTTCTGGCTCCTGAGGTCTTGACTGTGTATGAATATTACTTGAATCAGCTTGTTAGATTCTCAGGAAAACGGGAGCAAATGTTGCCAAATGAAACAAATATGTAACATTTCTGCGCGTCCTAGCTGGGGAGTGTTCCAGGTTGTTCTTCCTACAAACCCCGTTGTTATAGGATTCCGGATGCAAATCGTTGACGATTCGAGAGATTGAACATCTTTTGAAAAGGCGACAGAGAAGGCGGGTGTGGCTGATCTCAGGCAACCGTTGGCGAAGGGGTCCTCAAGCGACGAGAGGCTCCTTGAGGGGCTCAGACTTTAGTCTTAGAGAGGGTCCTCCGATGGTCCGATTTCCAACCCCACTCCAAGGAGTCGCATGTTGCGCGCGGAAAGCCATCAGTTGATGCAAAGCTCCCAAGCGAAAGTAGAATTTAGCCATGAACTTTACCGACTTCTATGAGGTGCTAGGCCTGAGCAAACAGGCTGACGCTGCCGAGATCAAGAGTGCCTATCGCAAGCTAGCGCGCACGCATCATCCGGATCTTAATCCGGGAGACGAGGGCGCCGAAGCAAGATTTCAAGAGATCAACAATGCCTACGAAGTCCTAAAGGACGAGGAAGAGCGAAAGAAATACGACGAACTCTACGACTATATCAAGTCTGGAAAGAGCGCTCAGCCGAGACCCGATCAGGGTCGTTCTCAGCACCAGTACTCTCAGGAAGATATCGACGAGATCCTTTCCAATACAGATTTCTTCGAAGAACTCTTTGGTGCGGGTCGTCGCCGCAAGCGGGCGAGTCCCAGGCGCGGGCAAGACATCCACGCCGAGGTGGAGGTCGAGCTGGAGGACCTGCTCAAGGAATCGTCCCGAAGTCTGTCGCTCCAACGCGAGGAGACATGCTCTGAGTGTGCTGGTCAAGGGCAGGTCGGGGGGACTCTGTGCACACGGTGCCGCGGACTAGGTAGGGTGCTCGAGAACTCCACTCTTGAGGTGAAGCTCTCAAGAGGGCTCACCGAAGGGTCCGTTCTCCGATTAAAAGGCCAGGGAGAAGCAGGCTCGGTTGGGGCTCCGCGGGGTGACCTGCTTCTGAAGATTCACGTCAAGCCAAAGCCCGGCTGGGAGATCGACAAATACGATCTGCGGGCCGATCTACCCGTCTCCGTGTTCGATGCTATCCTCGGGGGTGAGGTGGAGTTCGTGACTCTCAGAGGGAAATTGGGGATCAAAGTTCCACCGGGTTCCCAGAATCATACGGTCATGAGACTGAGCGGACAAGGTTTACCTCGACAGACCCGAGACAAGTCTGGGGACCTGTACGTGCGCCTCGTTCTGCAGATCCCTACAGGGCTCAGTGACCAACAAAAACAACAAATTGAGTCTCTAAGAGACGAGTTGAGATTGGCGGAAACCAAAAAATGATGGATCCAGATGACAGATCTGTACTCCCGGTGGAAGAAGTCGCTGAACTCCTTTCAGTATCCGTGGAGACCATACGAACCTACGAGCAGCATGGGCTCGTTCGCTCCTGCAGCACAGACCGAGAGCTCTACTCGCACAGGCATATACAACGAATCCGTAGAGCCGAAACCGTGGTCGCTCTGGGAGTCAACCTCCCTGGCGCGGAAGTCGTTTGCAACCTGCTGGAGCGACTCGATGAACTCAACCACGAACTCGATGTTCGCAAAGAAGAGCTCCGTAGGCTCCTTGAAGAAGAGTAGAGTCCGTGCTTTTTCGGTGTAGGAGAATCGTGTGGCAAGGAGAGGGATGGGCATTCGTGTAAGTGCGGCACAAGCTCGAACAGCGGTCGTGGAAGCTCGCTTCCAATCACGGGGCGCTACCTCGATCTACAAACGGTCGTCGCCCAGGCGAGGCCCCATCAGAGGAGACTTATCGAAAAACTATGAAAAAACTCACCAATTCCGTCAAGGTAGCGTTTGCTGCTTTGCTGGTCCAGGGCTCTGTCTTGGCTCAAGGGATTCCCCCAGAAATCACCACCCCTGACCGGGTAGAGACCAGTATCGGAACACTGGAATACAAAGATGGCGCTCCTAGCGTGGAAACGGCGAAGAAGCTCTACGATAGTCTAGACTTCGTTCGCGCTGTCAACGTTTACAACAACAGCTTCCGAGGCGCATCCGCACTCGCCATTCGCAAGGGCTTTCAGAGTATCGGGGCCGAGGACAACACCGTCGTTATTTTCTCCGGGCTGATGGATTCGAACTCCCTGTTTTTGACCGCCAACGCCGATACCGTCTATTACGTGGCTGCCCTGGACCTGTCCAAGGGTCCCCTGGTTCTTGAACAGCCCTCTAATGGCTTAGGAACCATCAATGATATGTGGTTCAGTTGGGTGATCGATATCGGGAAACCGGGTCCAGACCGAGGTCAGGGTGGAAAGTATCTCATCATCCCCCCTGATTACGACGGTCCCCTGCCTGATGGTGGTTTCTATCTGGCGAGAGCCAAAACCAATCGCGTTTTGTATGCGGCTCGTGCCTTCTTGGTGAACAATGATCCCAAGCCCACCGTGGACAACATCAAGAAAAATCTGAAGATCTATCCCTTCACCCCTGGCGGCGTGGGAACCAGTATCGCAACGGCCCTGGAGGGCCAGGTTCGACTGAGTCAGGACAAGCCGGTTCCTCCCACCAAGTTCGTTGAAGCCAGCGGAAAAGAGTTCAACACAATCCCTCCTTCGGATTACGGATTCTTTGAGCTCATCAATGAGAATGTGCAAAATGAGCCAGCGACCA
>CAZVVF010000583.1:0-3786 GCA_964630575.1 uncultured Burkholderiales bacterium
GGGGGGGGGGCTGGCGGAAGCGACTCACAGCCTGGAGATGGGCTGGGATGAACTTCCATGAAGGGACGAACTTTTCGGACGTTGCAATAGGGGCGTATGAAAAGAGCGTATCTATTTATTTTATTGTTATCGTGTTTGGGCTTGGTTCAGGCCCAGGAGGACCCTCACAGCTTTGCCCGACCCTCTATGGTTCGTGTCACCCATCTCGACCTCGATATCGCGGTGGACTTCGAGCGCCAGGAACTGCTGGGCTCAGCGACCTGGGATCTCGACCGGACTCAGGGCGATGAGGTGGTCTTTGATACCAAGAGCATGCAGATCCGGAGCGTGACAGCAAACGGTGAGTTGCTCCCCTTTGAGATAGGCGAGGAGGTCAAGTTTCTAGGCCAGGCCTTGACCGTATCTCTCCCTGATGGTGTGGAAACGATCACCATCAACTATGCCACCCGGCCCGAGTCAGCAGCTCTCCAATGGCTCAATCCAGCCCAGACTGCGGGCAAGAAGAAGCCGTTTCTTTTTACTCAGTCCCAGGCCATCTTGGCTCGCACCTGGATTCCTTGTCAGGATACGCCAGGGGTACGCTTCACTTACGATGCCAAGGTTCGTGTTCCCTCAGACCTGCTGGCTCTTATGAGCGCTGTGAACCCCACCGAAAAAAATCCTGATGGGGTCTACCGATTCAAAATGCCCCAGGCTATTTCGTCTTACCTCATGGCGCTGGCCGTTGGGGACCTCGAATTCCGCTCGTTGGGCAAAATGACCGGGATCTACGCTGAGCCCTCGATGCTGGAGAAGTCGGCCTACGAGTTCGCCGAGACAGAGCAGATGGTCACGGCTGTGGAAGCGATGTACGGCCCCTATCGCTGGGGCCGCTACGACATGCTGGTGTTGCCGCCGAGCTTTCCTTTCGGCGGGATGGAGAACCCTCGTCTGACTTTTCTGACACCAACGGTGATCGCTGGTGATCGTTCGCTGACCTCTCTCATCGCTCACGAGTTGGCCCATTCTTGGTCGGGCAATCTAGTGACCAACGCGAACTGGAACGATTTTTGGCTCAACGAAGGTTTCACCGTTTATCTGGAACGCCGCATCATGGAGGAACTCTATGGTGCCGACTACGCCACCATGTTGGCTCGACTGGGTTTCGGGGACCTCGAGTTGACCTTGCGAGAAACTGACAGCCAGGACACTCACCTCAAACTCGACCTCAAAGGGCGTGACCCGGATGAAGGTCTCAGTGATATCGCCTACGAGAAGGGCTACTTCTTCCTCACCGACCTGGAGCGCCAGGTCGGACGCCAAAAGTTTGACCGCTTCTTGCGTGCTTATTTCGACGACAACGCCTTCGGCACCACGACCACAGAAGAGTTTCTCGCACGAGTGGAGCGGGAACTGGGACCGGACCTCGGGGTGGATGCTTGGGTCTACGGGGCTGGTCTGCCGGACCACTTTGTGGAGCCTCGGTCGACTCGTTTCGAAAAGGTCGATGCCGCTCGGGCTGCCTTCTTTGACGGGAGTTCCACAGCGCTTGAACTCGACACCAAGGAGTGGACCACTCACGAGTGGTTGAGGTTCTTGCGATATCTGCCCGCCGAGACCACCCTGGAGCAGATGGCGGAGTTGGACAAGGCTTTCGCTTTCTCAAAATCGGGCAACTCTGAAATTCTAGCCCAATGGCTGGCCTCCTCAATCGCTCTTGGATACGAGCCGGCCTATCCGGCACTGGAGAGTTTCTTGACCACCGTGGGTCGTCGAAAGTTCTTGACTCCACTCTACCGCGAGTTGGTCAAGACACCGGAAGGTCTGGCTCTGGCGCGTAAGATATACGCGCAAGCTCGGGCCAACTACCACAGCGTTTCGGTGGGAACCATCGACGAGATCGTTATGTGGAAAGACCGCCCCGACCAATAGACCGTGGTCCTCGGGTCAGGTCTTTAGACTCGAGTAAAGCATCTTGGCAAAGTGGAGTTCGCCCTGCTCGATGCGCGGGGCGTATCTCCCTTTGTCGTATCCACGGGACTTGAGCCCGCGCTGGACCGACTCACAGATACCGACGTCTTCGATCTGGACCTGATGGCTCGAGGCGATGGCTTTGTCAACAAAAGCCTGGCTGCACTGATCTGAGAAGTAGTAGTCAAAAATGACGCGGCATCGGTCTGTGCCCATGGGGAGTACAAGATTGACGTCGAGAACCTCGCCGTAGCGATTGAGCATGAGGTTGGGGTAGAGGAAGGCGTAAACAGCGCCCCGGCCGAGCCGTTCGTCCTTCTCGGCGGAGCGACACCTCTGGATGGAGAACTTCTCTCGAATGAGGGTTTCGTAATTCTCGAGGTCGAGCCCAGCGGCGAGCCCCGGGTGGAGATACTCCACGTGGTAACCCCCGTCGAGATAGTTGTCCACAAAGACCTTCCAGTTGCACTCCAAGATATAGTCGCTTCTCTTAGCAAATCGCAGAGAAGCGATGTCGCTGCTGGTCAGAAATTCGTCTAGACCAGGGTAGGTCTCAGCCACGCTTTGTGTGGGGCTGCCGAAGTGAACGAACATCAATCCTGCCCAGACTTCGAGAGCGACCGGGTTCAGTCCGAACTCTTCGGCCTTGAAGTTCTCGAGTTTCCCCAGTCTGGGAGCCCGGCGTAGGCTTCCGTCCAGGCGGTATGCCCAGCCGTGGTAAGGGCAAGTGAGAACCTCGGCGTTTCCTTTGCCAGAGGCCACACAGGCGGCGTGGTGACGGCAGACATTATGAAAGGCCCGAAGCTGACCGTCCTTGTCTCGGGTGACCACCACGGGCTGCTCGACCAGTTGGTAGGATACGAAGTCGCCGGGGTTCTGCAGTTCGCTGACAGGGCCCAGATAGAGCCAGTGGTCGTGAAAGACTCGCTCGAACTCGGCTTCGAGGAAGGCGGGCTCGGTGTACCAGGAGCTGGGAGGGGTCCAGGAATATTCGATCTCCTGTTCATTGTCGAAACCGTCTAGATACTGATCAAGGGACATTTCACACCTCTCCTTTGCCAGGACAGGTTTTACAAAGACCGTGGTTTTCTTGCCTCGCGGTGGCCTGTGGCTCGCTACGGGTTGAGGGGGGCCGAGCTGTGAGGTGTCGGATGTTTTACAATTTGTTCACAAGTAGGTTACACGCTGTTAATCTTTTAAGCCCCGATTTACTCCCGTTTTTGAGCTGATCGGTAGAGTTAGAGACATCAAGCACGGAGGCAAGAACACAGATGATATACACAACAGCTCAAAATTACTCTCACTATGGACGTGGCTGCTGGAACCGTCCTTCTCCCAACAACGGAGCCGGTTACCAAGGCAATATCTCTGACCCCAATCTGGAGGGGCGATACCTGTGGCGAAAGCGCGGACCCTTCGGTCGCTATCACCGTGTCAACAACAACCGCGGTGGTCACGTCATCGATATGAACCGGAATGGTCGCTACGACAAAGGCCAAGACGGAGTTCTGGCCTTCGATATGAATCGTGATGGACGCATCGACCGAAAAGATATCAACAACACCAGATTTATGATGCAGGCGGCGACCGGGAACTATGACTTTGACCAGGATGGAAAAACCTCACTCTTCGAGCGTCTTCGAGGCAACTCGCTGAGGCACCAATATTCTCGCTTGGACCGCGACCGTGATGGACGTCTCAGCTCCCACGAGATCAACGCCGGTGGAGGCAAGGTCTGGATCGACAGCAGTCGTGGCGGCGGTGTGGGTCGCAATGAACTTCACTCGGTGTACAATCTTCCCAACAGTCGGGGTTACGGTCCCAGTCAACGGCTCG
>CAZVVF010000584.1:0-3785 GCA_964630575.1 uncultured Burkholderiales bacterium
CTTTCTGCTGAGGAAGGGCGCTCACCTGTCTGGCTCCAGCGTTACCTCGATTCGGAGTCTGGCTTGGGGTTGGCCGTGGTGGGGTTTGAAAGGAACGGTCTTGGGCGCGAAACGCGGCTGAGGCATCCTGCCGTCGAAGCTCTTCAAGGTGCTTCCACAGCTTCAATACGTCGATACGACCTTCAAGCCCGGCAGGGCCCCGACGACCTCCTTGCCTCCACCGGCCAATTGACGAGCTTCTGAGGCATTGGAAGGACGAAGAGTTGTACCGCTCGGCAGGGTGAAATCGCTCAGGCTCCCATCCTCCTCATTCCAGAGGGTCGCCATCGTAGCTCCACCTGAAAAGAGCAACCCCCCGGACGCATCCACCGCGCGAAGCTCCTGGCCCTGGATTGCAGCCGGCAGACTAGGGCTGTGCCAAGACCCACCCGAATAGATCTGGGTTGTCCAGTCCTGAGTCAGCGGATCAAAAACAGCGCCAAGGATATCACCATCGGTGTTGACCCCGCGCAACGAAAACTCTTGGTCGGCGAGATCGACCCTGCTCCAGGCCCCATCCTCAAAAACACCGAGCCAACGACTTTGACTCACTGAGTCCTGCATCTCGGTGACGAACCTTCCCCCGCCAGCCGTTGCGAAACGGCCGCGCTCACCAAGAGCGGGGTAGGGGAAGTAGCTCCATTGCTGCTGACTGAGGTCATAGGTCGCAAGCCCACCTCCAGTCATACTGTAGACCACACCTTCGGAGACTCCGTCGGCCGAGACCGGCTGATAGGAGGGATTGATCTGAAGCGTACCGCCTACGAACTGGAACGAGGGAACCGGTGGCAGAGTGAGCCAAACTTGAGAGGTGTCGTCCCAGTGGTGTACGGCGTAGTGGTCGTCGCTACCGGAAACGTCCGAGGTCGCTACCACCAAGTCCCCCTCTTGACTCGCTTCTGCATCGTTCACGGAGGCGTTTCCGAGCGGATGCAACTGAGCGGTATGAGCCTGTCCGGCGACATCGTAGAGCACGGTGGGGGGAGCTGGAAGGGTGCTCCAACTGCTATCGCCCGGTTGCCGCGAGTATATCTTTTGATCGGCGTGGAAAAATATTTTGGAATCACGAACCGGATCGTCCACAACGGTCTTGCTGGACTCAATCCCCCCTCGCTCCGCGCGAATGTGAGTGACTCCGCTCAAGCCTGAATCGGGCTCGGACCAAACCGCAATGTCTCTCACCTCACCGACAGTGACCTTGAGCGGGGAGCCGCTCACGTATTGGGCCCCCTCTCCACGACGCAGCATCGAGAGTAGGTGGTTGACCGCTCCCTTCACTGCCAATCGCTGAGTCGCCCGCTCGGCCCCCAACTTCGAGGTGCTGAGATCCTGGCGAACCCGCAGAGCGATGATGGTAGCACTCGTGAAGGCGAACATGGCCACAAAAATGGCCAAAATTATCACCATCCCGCGACGCCTCCCCGGGTTGCTCAAGCCTGCCCCCCTTCGTTTCAAGAGAGTTGGTCCTTCAGTCCGTCCAGGTCCTGAAAAAGAGTCGTCACCTTGGCCAGTTTGTCTGCGTGAGCCGAAACCTCTTCTTGGCCGTCGAGTCCCTGAATGTCCCCCAGAACGCACTCGACTTGGCCGAAAACGCCCTGCAACTGTTGAATCAGGCCGGAGACGATAGAAACCGAGGGTTCCCCCGCCTCACGCAGTTGTTGCTCGACACCAACGAGCTGCCTCATCGCCGTGTTGAGTTCGCTCTGGCAGTCCGCGAGTTGCTCTCGGAGTTGTCCCATCGTTAAGCCTTCGCCACTCATTCGGTGTCCTCCCTTTCGACCAAAAGCAGTCTCGATATCTCAGTTGAGCACAGCCGGTAGAGAGAGGCTATCGATGGGTTTCCAGAGATATCCCTCCACGAGGAGGTCGTGACCCAGTGGGGTCCAGCCAACGTCTCTGAGCTGCAGCCCGTCTTCCACCCGTGCGACGCCGTGACCCGATACCGCCGAGAGTGCTCCCTTGCCCCCCAGAAGGAGGGGTGCCACAAAGCCTGCGACTCTGTCGATCAATCCATGGTCGAGCATAGAGCCGTTGAGCTTGGCACCGCCCTCAAGAAAGACGCTGTTGAAGCCGAGTGTTCCGAGCTTTTGAAGAGCGTCGCTCAGATCGACGCGCCCGGCGTCGGACTCTGCCACCACGACCCTCAAGCCCTCGCGCGGGGCCAAGTTCTTGGCACCGTCCTGAGTGGTGAGAACGACCACCCCGTTCTCCATGTCATCGAAGAGACGAGCCCCCGAGGGAAGCCGCCCTTTGCTGTCCACGATTATTTTCGTGGGAGTGCGCCCCGAGGGGTCGCGGGAGGTCAGGAGCGGGTCATCCTGCAGGACAGTATTGATGCCGACCATGATCGCGTCGTGGTCATCGCGTTCGCGGTGGACCCAGCGACGAGCTTCCTCCCCTGTAATATACTTGGAGTCACCGGTGTGGGTGGCGATTTTTCCGTCTAAGGAAGAGGCAAACTTGAGGGTCACATAAGGTCGGCCTGCGGTGACCCGCCTTATGAAGCCTCTGTTGAGGTCGGCGCACAGTTCCTGAATGTCATCCTCTGCCATCTCCACTTCGATACCCGCCTGACGAAGAATTTTGAGACCTCTTCCCTGTACTCTCGGGTCTGGGTCCACCAATCCCACCACCACCTTTTTGATACCAGCTTCCACTAGCTTCGGCGCGCATGGCGGTGTTCTTCCATCGACACAGCAAGGCTCAAGGGTGACGTACAGAGTGGAGCCGCGAGCCTTGTCACCGGCTTCCTGCAGGGCAAACACCTCAGCGTGAGGCTCCCCCGCTCGCAGATGCAGCCCTTCGCCCACAACCTTGCCTCCCCTGACGATGACAGCGCCGACGACGGGATTTGGACTAGTGCGTCCCAATCCGCCGGCGGCTAACTGCATAGCCCGCTGCATGTGGTACTGTTGACTGGCGAGTTGATAGTCCAAAAGAGCCTCGATTCTAACGCTATTCATATTAAAGTTCGGAACAACTGTTCGGTTTTAAGGTTTACAATTGTGGAAAGACTGTATTTGTAAGAAAAAAAAGACTACCTGTCGGAAAAAGACCTTATCTGATTCCTCTTCACGAGGGGTCCGAGGCTTTGGCACGAAACGCTACCCGACAGACCCTATTGGAGGTTATCTTGAGTCTATACGACAGAAATCATGATGGTGCGGCTCTGGGAGCATCCCACCACATCCCGGTGGATGATCAGCGCTCCGTATATCCTTATACGATTCAGGGTGGCGCAACGATCCCCAATCGACAAGAGCAGCTTCGTCGCCAGAATATGCTCAATACCACGTATCTCTACCTAGCCGTTGCCGTAGCAGGCTGCATGGGTGGAGCTTGGTGGGGTTCCCATTCGGAAACCTTTTTGGACATTTTCTTCAGCGGTGGAATCCTAATGTGGATCGGGCTGATGTTCGTTCTCAACTTCGTTCCGGTAGTCGCTCTGAGGGTGGCCGAGAAAACTCCTCGATTGGCCGTTCCAGCTCTGGCTCTCGACGGTATGGTGGCTGGACTCGCTCTGAGCCCCCTCGTCTTTGTCGGCCTCCATCTCAGTGGAGCAGGCGGTAGCGCAGAAGGGCAAAACCTAGTATCCACCGCTTGCATGGTTACGGGGGCCATTTTCGCCGCTATCACGGCCTACATCCATCTCAACAAGACGGTGATCCGTCCGAAGGGAATGGTCTTTGCCGGTATGATCGGCTTCGCGGTGATCGCGATTCCAGCGAACATTTTCCTTCACAGCT
>CAZVVF010000585.1:0-3782 GCA_964630575.1 uncultured Burkholderiales bacterium
ATTCGTCATGTCTTTTGGTCTCGCCGCCAACATGATCGCGACCTATTTGTTGATTCCACCACTGGTGGTCGTTTTCAAAAAGCAGCTGATCTAGCCCGCAATCTGGCAAAAAAAAACCCTCACCTAAGTGAGGGTTTTAGAACGGTCGTGGAGGAACCACTTGGCCGGTAAGGATTGTTCACTTGCGTAAACAGAGGACTCTCGCGTGTAGGAAACCCGGCCAAATTTCTTACCGGCCCATCATAAGCCCAAGTCATGTTCAGAGTCAACACATTTGGGCAATATTGACACATTTCTTGTGCATATCAAAAGACTGAGCGGGCAAATAGGCACAGGTGTTCGACTAGAAGAAAGAATTGTTGGGGCATAGTTAGAATCAGTCGTTTCCGTGATTCGCCGAATACCACAAAAGCGCCAGTTAGATCTGTTCGAGGGAGCCGTGCTCTACGTTTCCCAATCCGACGCGGCTCGCTTATTTGGTATCACAACTCGTATGATTCAGTACTGGGAAACTCAAGGACTCTTGAACCCGGAACTTCCCATTGAGGGGCGGAGCCGAAAATACACCAACTTCGATCTCGTTGAGTTGCGCTTTATCAAGACCCTGGTGGTGGACCAGGGCTACACGGTGCCATCGCTCAAGGAGAAATTGAAGAGCCTGCAGGCTCCCTACTATTACAATCCGGAAGACGCTTTTTGGGATCTGCAGGACCAAACCTGGAAATCGAGAGCGAATTTTGCAGTAGAGCAACTGGCGGAGATTCGTTCCGATTTGGAATCCAACGCCGCCAAGGCGCTCGCCTCGCTGTTGCCCGGTGAGCCTGAGGAAGTGGCTCGCAGTCTACTCAACCTGGTGCGCGAGTACCTCGAAGGTCGAGCCGGCAAGAAGGGGCGGGACCGATGATGTTGTGCCGCTACGGTTGGATGACAACGATGTCGCCGATGTCTAGGTTTTGATAGACCCACTCAACATCTTCGTTCTGCATTCTCACGCATCCGTGAGAGGCGAAGCTCCCGATGGAGTTGCGAGCGTAGGTACCGTGGAGTTCCTCCCCAGAACCACTGGCCACTCCGGTGGCCGGGTCGAACCAACTGAGGTCCAGCATTCTTGTGCCGAAAGCGCCACCTTGTGACTCGGGCCAGAGAGCCCAGGCGATAGGGCTGGGATCAGCGACCTTGTCGTGAACGATCTTCACGCCGGGGTCCGTTTGAGTTCCCCAAGCGCCACTGGCCACGGGGAAGACTCGCTCGGGTATACCGTCTTGGTTGTAAAGGGTGAGACGGTGCTCAGAGAGGTCGACCAGGACTCTGGCTTTATGACCGTTTAGAACCGGCATCGGAGCTAGGGCGAGCTGAGCCGCCCTGGAGTCTTGCCAGACTTTCTTGTTAGGCTCAGGAGAGACCTTATCCAGAGACTTGAGCGTGGCTGAGTCGATCTTGCCAGTTTGGGCGATGCCTCGACTGGATTGAAAGGCCTTTAGAGCCGCGACGGTTTGCCCTCCGAACGCCCCGTCGGTGCCGCTCGGAAGGGCAAATCCGAGGTCGAGGAGGGCGCTTTGAACACGTTTGACGGCTTCACCCTTGGCTCCTGAGGAGAGGCTCTTGTCCTTGAGGGCAAGCTCGAGGTCCCGGTGTTGGAATCTGGGGTTTAGGAACCCAGACTCGGGTTCTGTGACCGGGGTCGGAGCGACCTGCGGCATGGCGCTCTGGCTGGCTACGGTACTCTCCGAGTTGGCCACGGCGGCAGCGGATAGCAGAAGGGACATAAGGAGGCTTGCGGCTGTTTTTCTCATGCTGTGACAATAAGAAAAAACACCGTCTTGGACAGTGTTCAGGCGCACATTAGGATTTCGATCACATTTGGCTCACCGGCCGTTGCACTCTAGGACCGGTCGAGGGTTGTTTCTCTCAGGAGCAGTAGAAACTCATCAAAGTCCCAGTAGGTCTTCCCCTGGTGCACTATGTAGGGGGTTGCACTGGGCACTTCCGGCTCCAGAGTGTGGTGGCTGAAGTCGATCTTGGCCTCTGTGAGGGCCTCGATGATCTCTTCTGCGTCGGGATCGTCTTCCCAATACCAAACTTCAGTTTTCATCACTAGACGCCACAGATCTTGACTTTCTCTTTTTTGTCTTCCTCAGCCTCACTCGCTTTGGGGGCCTCCTCTTCGGCTTCGACTTCTGCGATATAGCCTTTGGGCACGGGCGCTGTGGCCATGCCAATGTAGCGGTCGGCGCCACTGTAGTAGAGGCGGAATTCACCGTCTCTCAAGGACAGCCCAGTGGCTCGGACTACATTGGGCATGTAGCCGAATCGCTCCCAGTCACTCTCAGCGGAGAGACAAGGTTTGTTGAGGTGTGCAAGGCACTTTTTGGGTTCCTCTGAGTTGAACAGTGCGGCGAATACTCGCGTGTGATTCCGCCGATCTGTGCCGTTGAGGATCAGAACGATCCCGTTCTTGGTAGGGAACGGTGCCGGACCGGGATCGATGGACTTGCTGGCAAAGTCGCCGCACTTCTTGCGGTTGAGAACAGGTTTGGATTGAAGATTCCAGTCGATCAGGTTTTTGGATGTCGCCACGTAGAGATCGCCGGCGCCGACGTACATATAGTAGTGCCCGTCTGCGCAGGGCGCAGAGAGGATGGAGGCGGAACTGGTGTTGATGTTTCGCTCTTCGAATTCCGGAAAGATGGGACCGTGTCGGTACCAGTGGACCATATCGCTGCTAGTGGCCAGGCACAGGCGATAATTGGTGCCGTCGAAGGCAGAATAGGTGAGAATGAAGACCCCTCCGGCGAGGGTCAGTCGAGGGTGAGCCAGACCGTACGCCTCGTAGGGAGCGTCGGGAACGAGGCTGGGTTCGGCTCGGCATTCAAAGTCGATCCCGTTGCGGCTGACTCCCATCCCCAGGCGTCCAACGCAACCGGTTGGGGGCTCGTGCCTAGATTCACCGCGAAAGAGCATCAGGTTGGTGGTGCCATCGAAAAGCACGGAAGGTTCGTAGATATTTCTCGAAACAAAGTGGTGCGGGCTAGGACTCAAGAGTGGTTGTGGTCGCTTCTCCCAAGTGAACGGGAACCAGTGCGGTCCCTTTTTCTTGTTCTTCTTCGCTGCCATTTTGGCCCCCTAGTATGATTTGGTCTTTGCTGTTGGTTCCTATTAGTGAATCGTTGCTGTTTTACCCCTCATGGATTTGAGCCTATCGAGGTTGGTCTTGGCCATCGTTTCGGATTCTGGAGTTTCGATAACAGCGGGCAACCCTTTCATTCTTGGATCCTTGAGGAGACATTCGAAAACACCAGGGCCGATCTCCCCTTCACCGATGTGGTCGTGGCGGTCCACTCGGCTGCCGAGTGGCTTCTTGGAGTCGTTGAGGTGGAGAGCTTTGAGTCGATCGAGGCCGATGACTCGGTCGAAGTGGCTCCAAAACTCGTGGTAGAGGGCCTCGCTGCCGAGGTTGTAACCGGCCACGAAGATATGGCATGTGTCCACACAAACGCCTAGCCTTTCGTGCCCCTTGTTGAGGTCGATAATCTGTCCCAGGTGCTCGAGTTGGTGACCCAGGCATGTCCCCTGTCCGGCGCAGGTTTCTAGGAGTATCGGTGTGGGAGTGTCACGGGTTGCAGTCAGAATTTTCTGGACGGCCTCAGCGTAGCGAGGGATTCCGACCTCAGGGCCGGCTTTGTGAGAACCGATATGGCAAACCAGGCCATCGATGCCCAACTGGTGACAGCGCTCCAGCTCCTCGATCATGGTGCGGCCCTGGCGGCGGCACTCTTCGCCCA
>CAZVVF010000586.1:0-3778 GCA_964630575.1 uncultured Burkholderiales bacterium
CAGTCCCTCACGGGCCCAGATCATCAAGGGATATGTGCTCGCCACAAACCAGGCCGCTACCACCAAAGTGGTGAGCACGCTGTTGGCTCGAAGGGGTATAGACCCCACCTCCATCACCACTCCCCTGACGGTGGAGATGCGCTATCTGTACAATCAGAGTCTGAAGAGTATCTGGTCCTTGGCGCCCAAGCTCATCATGCTTATCACCATGATGACGGCCCCCTATCTCACGGCGCTGGTGGTGGTGAGAGAGAAAGAAACAGGCTCCATTTACAACATCTATACGTCGACTGTAACTCGGGCCGAATATCTGATCGGCAAGATGTTGCCACAAGTCGCCATCGCCAGTCTGAACGCCTTCGTTCTGACCATCTTGGCTATGAAGCTCTTTGGCGCCCCTTTTAAGGGAGACCCTCTCTTCTATGCCATCTCGACTCTGGTCTATGTCCTGTGTACCACGGGGATTGGATTGGTCGTCAGCGTGTTCGTGAAGACTCAAGTCGCCGCTCAAATCGTGACACCTATCGTCACCATGATCCCAGCGGTTCTCTATTCCGGTGTCATGACGCCCATTGAGTCACTGACCAGCTCGGCTCAAGTGGTGGCCCACTCCTTGCCTGCCATGTACTACGCCAACATCGTGATCGGTAGTTTCCTCAAGGGAGTCGGGTCCAGAGCGCTGGGGGCCGACTTGGCGGTGTTGACCGTTTACGCTCTGACCTTACAATTTGTGGGATTCTTACTCTTTCACAAGAGAAATGCGAGTTAACGGATGGTTATTTGGTGTCGCCGCGTTTGGGCTCTAACCTACAAAGAATTGTTGCAACTTTGGCGAGACCGTGGCCTGTCATTGGCCATTATCTACGCTTTCACGGTGAGCTTGATCATCGCAGGGAACGGGGTCAGCCTGCAACTCTACAACGCCGGATTTAAGGTGCACGACCACGACAGGAGCTACGCTTCCCGCGAGCTTACGTCTCGATTTCAAGAGCCGTACTTCAACGACGAGGGCCACATTTTGAGGGCCCAAGAGGGGCAAGAGCTTTTGGATAACGGGGACGAGATGATGATCGTGGACATCCCCTCTGGCTTCGGCCGGGATCTGGTCGCTGGACGCCCCACCGCCATCCAAGTGCAGATCGATACCAGCAACTCCGTTCGCGGCACACTGGCCTCGAGCTACGTCCAGCAGATTGTGGGTCGATTCGGATTGGAAGTCTCCACGGCTCGTGTGAATCAGCCACGCCTCAGTCCAGGAATAGGCCTCGAGCAAAGGGCTTGGTTCAATCCCAATCAGACGGATTCGTGGTTCACAACGATTTCCGAGATGCTCAACATGATCACCCTACTCGCTATCATGTTGCCGGCCACTCTCATGGGACGGGAAAAGGAGAGAGGAACGATCGAGCAGCTCATGGTGGCACCGCTGACGACTCTCCAGATCATGCTCCCCAAAGTACTGGCCATGACGATAGTGGTTTTGTGCGGTACGACGCTGACGATCTTCTTGGTAATAAGGGGAATTTTTAGTATCCCAATCGTGGGTAGCCTGCCCCTCTTCTTGTTGTTGACCGCGGTATACGCCTTTGTTACCTCGGGGCTGGGTTTGGTGATCGCCACCGTTACCCGAAACTTGGCGCAGGTTGGAATGATGAGTCTGTTGGTCTTTATTCCGGTTCTCTTCTTGTCGGGTGTTTGGACCCCGCCTGAAGCCGTGCCTGACTCGATCAGAGTGCTTATGCACCTCTCCCCTCTCTACTACTACCACGAATTGGCCTTTGGCATCCTACTCAAAGGGGCTGGAGTCAGTCTCCTGTGGGAGAAGATCCTGGGATTGCTGGTGATGGGCTCGGTGATGTTCGGATTTGGCGCTGCCATGTTCCGCCGTCAGTTTGGCTAGGCTGTGGTCTGCCTGGGTTAGACAAAGGAGATACGGTAGCGCTCTCTGTAGCGAGGGCTCAACCTTGTGGAACTGTTATTTCGGCGGGATTGATGGCTCGCTTGCAGTGGTTTTTGAATGCAAGCGCCGCTCGCTTTTTCCGCTGAAGCTGCGATAGCCCCACTCTATGGCCAAGGCCGTCAGGATCATAGCCAGCAGAACCCAGATTCGATCAGGTGCCGTCCGAGCGGTGTATAAAACCAGTGAAAGGAGCGCTCCAGTGCAGGCAAAGAAACCCAGCAGAGCCAGAACGGGTTGGCTCTTGGCCTCTCTCCAGCGAACGAAGTTTGCTAGATTGACCATGGCGAATATGAGAAGAAAGCTGGCACTGCCCATGGTTGAAATATTGCTCAGTTCGGCGGAATTGGCCAACACGATAGAGGCCCCCGAGGTGATCAGGAGTCCGACCGGTTGCCCCCAAACCTTCTTCTCCAAAAGCGCGGGAAGTTCGCCTTCGGTGGCTATTGTGTAACTCAGGCGTGCCGAACCGTAGAGGGTGGAATTGTTAGCAGACAGGGTGGCGAAGACAGCCGAGACGGCCACCAGCGTAAATCCTGCCTGACCCAGTGAGGGCCTAGCCGCCTCGGCCAAGGCAAAGTCCTGAGAAGAGGCGATATGAGATGGCTCAAGAGAGCCCACGACCACCATCGAGATCATAAAATAGAGCAGCAAAACAAAGGTCACAGAGATATAGTAGGCCCTCGCTAGGTTGGTCTCTGGATTTTGGATGTCCTCGGCCGTGTTGGCGATCAGTTCAAAGCCCTCATAGGCGACAAAGATGATCATGCCGGCGCTTACGATCTGGGAGAGGGGCTCCCAATGTTCCATACTCAAGCGGCTCTGTTCAACACTGCTTATTCCGGTCGCCACGATGATCAGAAGAAGAATCGTTTTGAGCGTGACGATGGCGGTTTCTGTTTTGCTGATGAGCTCCGCGTTGAGGAGGTTGAGGGCGGTGGGCAGAGCGATACCAAAGGTCGCCAGCAGATGACGAGCCAGGTCGCTCTGCATGTCTGTGGGAAGAAAGGTCGCGGCGTAGTTTCCAAAGGCCACGGCATAGAGGGCTAGAGTCACGATGTAAGCCAGCCAAAGCAAGTTGTTGATAGCCCCGGTCAAAAGACCGTGGCCAAAGGCTCGGTCGATGATGACGACGGTGCCGCCCTGACTCGGAAAGGCCAGCGACATTTTGGCGTAGGAGTAGGCTGTGAGAAGAGCAACGATTCCTGCGATTAGAAAGGCGACGGGAGTCGCTCCACCGGCTAGGACGCTAGCTAGACCGAGCACAGCGAAGATCCCACCTCCGACCATGCCGCCCACTCCAATGGCGATCGCCCCGAGAAGATTGATTCCCTTGTTTGGCTTCTCTTGGGATGTCACGGAGGTCGAGCTGGCTACCTTGAGCGTGGACTTTCAACCATGCCGGTCTGCCAGGCGTACACGGCAGCTTGGATTCGGCTCTTGACCCCAAGTTTGCTCAGCACGTGACTGACGTGGGTCTTAACGGTGGCTGTATTGACGTACAACTGCTTGGCGATGTCGCTGTTGGAGAACCCTTTGGCCACCAAACAGAGAACCTCTAGCTCCCGCTCTGTCAGATTGTCGGGATTGGAGGGGCTGCGAAGATCCTTCATCAATCGCTCTGCGGCTTCAGGGGATAGCTGGACCTGCCCCTGGGCGGCGGCCAAAACAGCTCGGCGCAGTTCGTCGGCTTCCGTGTTCTTCAACAGATAGCCCGTCGCTCCGGCTTTGATGGCGTCAGAGACGGAGGCATCTTCCAGGACGCTGGTGAGAGCGAGCACCTGAATTTCGGGGAACCGGGTTTTGAACTCCTTGATCGCG
>CAZVVF010000587.1:0-3778 GCA_964630575.1 uncultured Burkholderiales bacterium
CCAGGGGAGCAACGACCCGTAGGGATTCGCCGGGTCGGGAGTGGAGAGCACGACGACTCCCGACTGTTCACCATCGATGGCTTCAGAGCGCAAGCGATCAACGGTTTGCGCCCAGGCGAACTGAGCCCCTGAGAGCCCCTCCACGAAGTAGCCTCGACGCACACGGCCGCCCTTTTCCAAAACCTTATAGGTCTGATAGAGCGGGGCGAATCCCCCTGGCAAATTCTCCCCAGCGATAGCCTCTCGGCTGACCACGCCGTAGCGTTCCAGCAAGGTCTGGCTCCAAGCCATCAACCGTTCCGTATCGCTAGGCTCTGAGTGAATCACCGAAGCGACCGCCACCCAACGTCCAACGGAC
Source organism: uncultured Burkholderiales bacterium (assembly GCA_964630575.1). Taxonomy (GTDB): domain Bacteria; phylum Vulcanimicrobiota; class Xenobia; order Xenobiales; family JADMJV01; genus JAEXNA01. The sequence continues at coordinate 359 of CAZVVF010000587.1, forward strand.
GACTCCAAGGCAGACCCCCTGCGCCGGCGAGACTTGACCCCAAAACTCCGCAGCGCTGCGAAAGAATCGTTTGTCACCAAGCCCCTCCAGACCAGGTCCCAAAGAGCCGAGAGCAAGCTCTCACTCTTGGGCTTCCCACAAACCTGGAGCAGATCGAAAAAGAAGCACGCCCCGCGTTGAGTTAAGACATCCAGGATCTGGCTTTGAAGCGGTTCGAGATCGTCTGGTGGGGCCGGTTTTGACAAGAGCGCAGCGACCCGCTCTCGGCGATAGAGGGCGACCTTTCCGTCCTTGCTGCCCAGCGAGCCGTGACCGACCCAAACCACCGCACCCGTCTGTCCCAGTTCATCGAGAAGTTCCGAGCGATAGCCCTTAACCCGTCGAGGGAGCACGACTCTCTCGAGGTCCTGAAAGGAGATGGGCAACCCCTCGAGCGTTGACACCACCTCGCTCAGGCGGAGCCCTCCGGAAAGACCGTGCCGGTCCAACAGAAATCGGCAGAAGGTCGCCGCCTCTACCGGAGCCACGGCGCTGCGCAGCTTGGCCAGGGTCCGGCGTCGAATGGCCCTCAACACCTCGGGATCACAGAACTCAAGCTCTGACCCTTTTGGTAAAAAGCCACCTTCCAAGAGTCGACCACCGCGACACAGAGCTCTCAGAGTCGCCTCCGTCGAAGCCTCGGAGAGGTCGTAGCGCGCCTGCAACTCTCGACGGCAAAAAGGTCCCCTAGTGCGGCTGTAGCGAGCAAAAATCTGTTCCAACGGGTTCTCCACCGGTCCCAGCAAAGCATCACTGACCCCAGTTGGTACCCGAGCGCCTAAGCCATCGCGATACAGCGCGGCATCCTCGACCGCCAAGTAGCGCTTCTCTGAGCCGATCACCATCTCCACCACGCGGCGCTGCTGCGCGAGTTTCCCAAGCCAAGCCACAGGGTCGCTCGCACAACGCTCTCTCAGCTCGGTCAAGGTGAGGTCACCGACTCTGCGCAAGAGGTCGACCAACCGCTCAGCCGAATCGACCCGTCGCGCCTCGGCCAGGGACTGCAGCTCCTCCTGCACCTGAGCGATGACAGCCGCATCCAGAAGCTTCCTCAACTCCTCCTGACCGAGAAGCTCGTTGAGCAGGTTGCGGTCCAGGGTCAGAGCCTGGGCTTTGCGCTCGGCCAAGGGGCTGTCGCCGTTGTAGATGTACTCGGCCACGTAGGCAAAGGCCAAGGAGCGCGAAAACGGTGAAGCCGAAGCGGTCTGAACATCCAGGACGCGGATCTCGCTCCTCTCGATCTTCTGCAGTATGTCACGCAGGGATTCAAGGTCGAACACATCCTGGAGACAGCTTCGATAGGTTTCCAAAAGGATGGGAAATTGGGGAAAGTTGCGGGCTACGGCCAAGAGCCTCTGGGCCTTCAGACGCTGAGCCCAAAGGGGAGTCCGCTGACCTGGCCGACGCCGAGGCAAAAGAAGAGCGCGCGCCGCGTTCTCCCTAAAGTTAGAGGCGAAGACCGCGGAGTGCCCGAGTTGCTGGATCACCAAGTCTTCGACCTCCTCAGAGCGCGGGAGAAGGAGCCTACCCTCGGGCGGCTCTTCGAAGTCAGCCACCCTCAGAACAATCCCATCGTCGGTATAGAGAGTCTGGACCTCAAGTCCTGATCGCTGGCTCAGTTGGGCCTCAATGGCCAAGGCCCAGGGAGCGTGAACCCTAGAACCAAAGGGAGAGAGAAGGCACACTCTCCAGTCCCCCAACTCATCGCGGAAACGCTCGATGACGATCCTTCGGTCGCTAGGCAGACGCCCGGTAAACTGTTTCTGCTCCTGCAGAAAGCGGGTCAGATTCAAGCGAGCGTATTCGTCGAGCGGCGTGTGTTTCTCAAGGTATGACTGGCAGCCTTTGGCATCTTTACTGTCGAGATCGCGCAGGCAGGCCCCGATAGCGAATCCGAGCTCGATGGGCCTACCCGGCCCGTCCCCATGCCAAAAAGGCATCTGCCCCGGCTCTCCAGGGGCCGCCGAGACGATCACACGGTCTCGAGTGATCTCCTGAACTCGCCAGGTCGAGGCACCCAGCAAGAAGTTCTGACCCAGACGCAGTTCGTGAACCATCTCCTCGTCCAATTCCCCCAAACGCCGACCGTCTGAGCCAGCGTAAACGGCGTAGAGGCCCCGGTCGGGAATCGTACCGGCGTTGATCAAGGTCATCATCTTGGCGCCCGGACGCCCCTCCAAAAGGTCCTTCTCACGGTCCCAATTCACCCGAGCTTTGAGCTCGGAGAAATCGGTAGAGGGAAAGCGACCGCTGGTCATGTCGATCACGGAGAGCAACAGTTCATCCGTGAGGTCGCAGAAGGAGGCCGTTCTGCCAACCATGGTCCTGATAGCGGCCACCGTCGTCGGTTCGACAGCAGCCGTAGCGATGATCTGTTGGGCCAAGACATCCAGTGGGTTCCGCGGGATCCTCACCGCTTCAATCGCCCCTTCAATCATTCCAGATGAGACCACGGCGCACTCCAAAAGATCGCCCCTAAACTTGGGGAGGATCTTACCTCGACTCCTCGCGCCCACTCGGTGCCCTGATCGACCCACCCGCTGCAGCCCACGCGCCACAGAACCCGGCGACTCCACCATCACAACCAGATCGACTTCTCCCATGTCGATGCCGAGTTCCAGCGAGGAGGTGGCAACGATCGCGCGCAGAGCACCGGACTTGAGCATGTCCTCCATCTGTCGCCGCTTTTCAGGAGAGACTGAGCCGTGGTGAGCCAACACGAGTTCCGTTTGGGCCAGCTCGTTGAGCTTGAGAGCCAAGCGCTCGCACAAGCCCCGACTGTTCACAAAAAGGATGACCGATCGGTGGGCATAGATCATCTCCAGCATCTTGGGATAGATCGAACTCCAGAGACTCGCTCCCCTCGCCGGCGCGTCGGAGTCTTGAGACAGAGCCGTCGATCCGGTGTCCCGATCGTTCTGCGAGGCTGCTGGATTCTCCATATCCTCGACCGGCACCACGATCTCCAAGTCGATGTTCGGAGGCTGTAGGGTGTCCACCACTTCTACTGGTCGGTCCCCGCCTAGATAGCGCGCCACCTCATCCACGGGGCGAACCGTTGCCGACAACCCGATACGCTGCGGCTCAGACTCGGTGAGCGCGGCCAGTCGTTCCAACGTCAAAGCCAAATGGGCACCGCGCTTGGTACCGGCTAGGGCATGAATCTCGTCCACGATAACCGTGCGCACACCCCTGAGGTTCTCACGATGCCGCGAGCCCATCATCAAGTAGAGTGACTCCGGTGTTGTGACCAGGATATCACCCGGGTGGCGGCGCTGGCGCTCTCGCTCATTCGCAGGAGTGTCCCCGGTCCTCACGGCAACCGTTGGAACCGTCAGTGGAGCAGCAGAACAGTCGGCGGCCTGCCCGATCCCTGCCAGG
>CAZVVF010000588.1:0-3775 GCA_964630575.1 uncultured Burkholderiales bacterium
AAAAGACTCAGTTCTACAGCCACTCATTCCTTTACGACGACGAAGGCCGTAGTTCCCTGTCTCTGCACTAAGAGGGCTAGATCTCCCTTGACTCGGGAGACTTCGATGATAAAGTCTTGCGCCGTTCGGACTGGATTGGCGCCAACGGCTCTGATCAGGTCTCCTCTTCGGAGCCCGGCTTGTGCGGCAGGGGAGCCCTGAACCACACCTGTTACGACCACCCCTGGTTCTCCAGGGGGGCGCATATCGGTCACTGATATGCCGACCCGAGCCTGCTTGCCGGGGGGCGTTAGGGGTGTTGGTAACTCGGCCATCTCTCGCGAGGGGCGCTCCACTATGCGAACAAAGACAGTCTCTTCGGTTTTGTCCCGCAGTAAGGTGAAGGGGACTTCCAGTCCTATGGGGAGCTTGGCGACCTCGTTGAGGAGTTCCCGATCGTTGTGGATGCGGTTGTTGTTGATCGCAACAATGACGTCTGAGACTCCGATTCCGGCGACCGCAGCGGGCCCGTCTTGGAGCACCGATGAGACCAGAGCCCCTTCTGTCTCATCCGGCACGGAGAGGGCCGACTTTAGGGCTGGAGTCAGGGCCTGAATTCCCACACCGATGAATCCTCTGACGACACGGCCATCCTTTTTCAACTGAGAGGAGACCTCTTTGGCCAGGTTGATAGGGATGGAGAACCCAATGCCTTGTCCGCCTGGGACGATAGCGGTATTGATCCCGATAACCTCGCCTTGGGTATTGAAGAGAGGCCCTCCGCTGTTGCCTGGATTGATGGAGGCGTCTGTCTGGAGAAAGTCGTCGTAGGGGCCAGCCCCGATCACGCGGCCTTTACCTGAGAGAACGCCTACGGTGACGGTCGCCTCTAGGCCGAACGGGTTGCCGATGGCCATGACCCAATCTCCCACGGCCAGGCGATCGGAGTCGCCGAGGCTCGCCACTGGCAGGTCAGATACGCTTTTGAGCTTGAGCAGCGCTAGGTCTGTATTGCTGTCGGTTCCAACGATCTCGGCATCGATCTCTCGGCCGTTGGTCAGTTTGACGCTGATGGTCCTGGCCCCGTCCACAACGTGGTTGTTGGTCAAGACGTCGCCGTCAGAGCTAATGATCACTCCGCTGCCCTGTCCGCTGGCCTGGGGGAGGGCGCTGTTCGGAGGGGAGGTGATCAGTTGATCGTCGTTCTTGAGGTGTCTGACAACGGAAATGTTGACGACAGAGGGCTTGAGCTCTTGGGCGAGCTGGGCGAAGGTGCCTAGCTCTGAATGGATCTGCTGCTTTGTTTCTTGCGGGCTCTGGGCCGCGATGCGAGTGCTTTTGAAAGGGTTCAATCCGCCTGTTCCTGGCAGGCCGCCCCAGGCTAGGCCTGCCAGGAAGAAGGAGCAGAAAATGAGGACGATCGACTTGGATTTCACCTTGCTCTCCTAAGTACTGCGGCAACGGCCCCAGGCTGGGAGTGCCACATCTGTTGATTCACAAGTTGTTAAAACGTCCGTCCGCAAGAAGGTTCTTCAGTCGGATAACTCTTCTGCCAATTTCTCTAGCTGTGTTCTCTGGCTTTCGGTGAGCGACTCGGGAACCGAAAGTTGGATCTTGACGATGAGGTTTCCCGGAGGTTTGCCCGCGGAGCCAGGGAGCCCAAATCCTCCGAGGCGGAAGAGTTTTCCACCCTGAGTCGCAGGTGGGATTTTCAGGTCCAGTTTACCCTTGAGGGTGGTGACTTCCTGAGTCCCCCCGAGCATGGCCTTGAAGACGTTCACGTTCTGGGTTAGGTACAGGTCGCGCCCCTTGACCTCGTAGAGTGGGTGGTTTCGGATGTGGATGGTGAGGTAGAGGTCTCCGGGTGGTCCGCCCAAAGAGCCGGGCTCCCCTTTGCCTTGCACTCGAATTTTGCTGCCATCGGTCACTCCGGCAGGTATTTTTACCTCGATTTTAGAGTCCTGAGAGCGGCGTCCACTGCCACCGCATTGGTGACAGGTTCCGCCTCGTCCGACTCCACCTCCACCACACTGAGGACAGGGATGTTGCCCGGTAATGGTGAGAGTCTTGGAGGTCCCTGAAAAGGCGTCCTCCACCGAAATCTCGATATCGGCTTTGCTGTTACCGCCCTTTTGTGGATGGCTTCGGCGTCTTCGACCGCCTCCTCCGAACATCTGTTCGAAGATGTTTCCGCCGCCAGCGCCACCGAAGTCTGCGTTGGAGAAATCGAAGTCGAAATCGAACGGTTGTCCACCGCCACCTCTGGGAGGGCGACGTCCACCCTGGAAATTCTGCCACTGCGAGCCGAATTGGTCGTACTGTTGCCGTTTCTCGGTGTCGCCAAGAACTTCGTAGGCTTCGTTGATGTCCTGGAACTTGGCTTCAGCTTTCGTGTCGCCCGGATTGACATCTGGGTGGAACTGCCTCGCCAACTTTCGGTAGGCTCGTTTTATGTCTTTGTCAGTGGCATTCTTGGAGACACCTAAGAGTTTGTAGTAATCTTTCTGTTTCATGCTCTCTCTCCATTTGAGAGTACCCCGGAAAAAGGGCCCGCTGTATAGCGGGCCCCGGTCGATAATGGGATAGCAGCGTTACTCTTTGACTTCGTACTCGGCATCGACCACTTCGCCCTCAACGGGTTCGTCGTCGTTGCTTGCCGCTTCGCCGGAACCGCCGCCTTCAGCTTGGCCGTAGAGTCCTGATGAGACTTCGTAAATCGCTTCCTGCAACTGCTCCATCGCGGATTTGACCTCAGCGACGTCGATGTTGTCGTCAGACTCGATGCACTTCTTCAGGCGCTCTGCACCAGCTTCGACCTTGGCTTTGATTTCGGAGGATACTTTGTCTCCCAAGTCCTTGAGCGTTTTCTCGGAGGTGTATACCAAGGAGTCGGCTTGGTTCTTGAGTTCCACTGTCTCTCGTCGTTTTTTATCTTCATCGGCGTACTTCTCAGCATCGGCGACCATTTTGTCGACGTCAGCGTCGCTGAGATTGGTACTGGCCGTGATTCGGATGTTTTGCTCGTTCCCCGTACCTTTATCCCTGGCGCTCACATTGAGAATACCATTGGAGTCGAGCTCGAAGGTTACCTCAATTTGAGGCACTCCTCTTGGAGCCGGTGGGATATCGGTAAGGTGGAAGCGTCCCAGGGATTTGTTCCCGGTAGCCATATCTCGTTCACCCTGCAAGATGTGAACTTCAACGCTCGTTTGCATATCGGCTGCGGTGCTGAAGGTCTCAGTCTTTTTAGATGGTATGGCCGTGTTTCTTGGGATGAGCTTCGTCATCACTCCACCCAGGGTTTCGATTCCCAAGGTTAGAGGCGTGACGTCTACAAGGACCACGTCTTTGACTTCGCCAGAGAGCACTCCGCCCTGAACGGCGGCGCCGAGTGCGACGCACTCATCTGGGTTGATGTCTTTGGATGGATCCTTTCCGAAAATCTTCTTCACCATCTCAGTGATCATCGGCATTCGGGTCGAACCGCCTACCAGAAGAACTCTGTCGATGTCGCTCTTGCTCAGTTTGGCATCCTTGAGGGCTTGTTCACAAGGGGCCTGACAACGGTCGAGCAGGTCGGTCGTGAGTTGTTCAAACTTGGCTCTCGAAAGATCGACGTCGAGGTGTTTAGGCCCGTTGGCGTCAGCCGTGATAAAGGGCAGGTTCACGTTCGTCGTCACTTTCTGAGACAGCTCAATCTTCGCTTTCTCAGCCGCGTCTCGGATTCGTTGGTGCGCGATTTTGTCTTTGAGAAGATCGATGCCGTGCTCTTTCTCGCACTCCGCGGCGATGTATT
>CAZVVF010000589.1:0-3772 GCA_964630575.1 uncultured Burkholderiales bacterium
GTCTTGAAGCCCATGGATTCCAAGGCACAGTTACCCGCGAGAACGATGAGGTCCGCCCAGGAGATCTTTCTACCGTATTTCTGCTTGATGGGCCAGAGGAGCCTGCGAGCTTTGTCCAGGCTGGCATTGTCGGGCCAACTGTTGAGGGGGGCGAATCTTTGGCTACCGGAGCCTGCGCCTCCGCGGCCGTCACCGGTTCGGTAGGTGCCCGCGCTGTGCCAGGCCATACGGATAAACAGGCCGCCATAGTGGCCGTAGTCTGCAGGCCACCAGTCCTGGGAGTCTGTCATCAAAGCATGGAGGTCTTTTTTGAGGGCATCCAGGTCGAGGCTCTTGAACTCCTCAGCGTAATTGAAATCCTGACCCATCGGATCCGATAGGGGGGAATGCTGATGCAGAATTCTCAGGTTGAGCAGATTCGGCCACCAATCTCGGTTCGACGTGCCGCTGCCTGCTGAGTGCTTGGGAGCTCCGCCCGTTATCGGGCACTGACTTTTACTGTCCATATTGTTAACCGCCTTCGAAAATATAATTGTGACTTTGTCATGTTTACTACGTTAGTAGAGTTTGATCAAGTGGGTAAGGCTCGGATGCTCAAGACGACTTGAAGCTCAGAGATAGCCCCCACCAATGCACGACCTTTTGGACAAAACGGGGGAGAGACCTCGGTAGTGGCCAAATCCGTCGTCAAAAGCGAGAGACTCGGGGATCGTCTATCGAATACTCAGGACGCGGACCAAGCTTTGACTGCTTTCCTGGATCACTTTCTCGGAGCCGGAGGCACCGCGGACGGGCACTTCGGAAGTCAGGGTGACCTCGATCGTTCTCTCGTCGTCGCGTCGGAAGTTAACGCTTTTGAAACCTCGTCCGATCCTCTGTTTCACACCGCTGCCATCGGCTCTTTGCACCAAGAGCGAGCCATCGCTGGGTTGGCGGAGTATTCGAAAGAGAGGGTAGTCCGGTGTGCGAGGTTCGAAGCCGAGGCTGGGGTCGAGTAGATTGACCGGGGCGTAGAATCTCACCTCGGGCTTGCTTTCACCGGGAGGGGGAAATTCGATGGCCGGGTCCACCTCGTTTGGGGGGACGGGAGAGCGAAGAATGAGGGTGAGCCTCTGTTGGGCCTGTCGCTGTGTGGCTCGCACTTCTATGCGAGCACTCCCTCCCTCTACACTGGTTCTGGCTTGGCCAAAGAGCATGGCAAAGACCACCGAAAGAACGACCAGGATTGAGATCGCCACTGTGATCTCAATGAGGGTGGTGCCTGTAGACCGAGCCCTGGGATGTGAGGCGTTATGGATTGCCGCTCTAGAGGGCACGAGTCAACCCTTCGAGCGTGTAGTGCACTTCTCGTCCTTTGATTTTCCAAAAGACACTCACCTCGACTCGATAGAGCTTGGATTGGTAGTTTGCATTGTCCGTTGACAGTCGCTCGGTCACAAGGCGCCGCGTGTAGCCAGAATCGGCAGGGAAGTCGGAGGTGAAGGGGGCTGCGTTGAGGGGTACCCGTGCTCCGGTCGTGTCGCTAAAACCTAGATTCTGTGCCAGGTCGCGCTCGCGTATGAGCTCCATCAACTTTCGGGCATAGTCGACGGCTTGTTGGTGCCCTGCGACGTTTTGAGTCCCTTGCAAGCCAAAAGCGATGGTACCGATGAGTGAGAGCAAGACCAAGAGAACAATGGTCGCTGCAACCATTGTCTCCACTAGAGTGACCCCACTCGTTGTCGGGGCGGGGCGTTTCAAAGCGGTTGTTCTACCCAGGAACGGATCGTCAACTCGGTCCCGGCTGTGCTGGGATAGTCGGGAGGTGGATCGTTTGCTAGAAGCTTGTCGTAGTGAATCTCCGGCGTACCCCAACCGGTTCGACCGCCGTAGCCGCTCAAGGTTCGCCCAGTGGGGTCGATGACGGAATCGCGCAGAGTTCTTCCACTAGAGAGGCCACCATAGATGACCATGGCACCAGGGGAGCCGCTGTCTTGGTTGCGGACCTGCAATCGCTCAGCAGCCAAGATCGTGGCGTAGATGAACAGTGGGTTGTTCAGGCTGCGGGGCAGCACTGATTCGTTTGCTATGTAGAGGTCGTTGGAAACCAGGCCCAGGCGGTCACGGGTTCCTGTGGGCTCAGGAACGGGTGTATTCCCAAGCGGCAGGGGGACTCCAAGCGGAGTGTCGGCGCGGGTGAGGCTTCCCGAAATCTCAATACTTCTTCCGTCCTCAAACTTTGTGGCGATGGTGTGGGGCCCTTTGTTGACCCCCTTGAGGCTTTTGATATCCCCGGTGGAATAGATCACTCCACTCCCTATACCGGCCACCGCTCGACTGGTGCCGTCGGGTTCAGTCACGATTCTGACATCGTTGTCGGAGTCCTCAATAATGGTTGTCAGTTCCCCGCCCTGAACGATCTCTAGAACAAAATGGTCGTTGGAGTTCACCTTCATCTCCATGGAATCAACGGTTCCCTCGATATAGACACCCCCCAGAGGGTTGATGCTGATGCCGGGAGGCGGGATTGTGGGAAGGGTTGTTCCCCAGGCGGCATTGGCCAACAAGGAGGAGTCTTCAGGAAGCGGTCGTTCCGGGGTTCCGTACTGAATGTCGGCAGCCCCATTCTCGAAGATATAGTCGAGCTTGCTGGCCGGAGGCTCACCGGCTCCCCCCCATTCGTTGATGGGAGCACTGGTGGTGACCAAGGAGTCGAAGGGGCGCTCGCTCGGCTTTCCTCCTGAGAGGAAGTTGGCCCCGGTGTAGAACCGGATCGGTCGGTTTTTATGAACCGGACCCCGGATGCGAAGGTGGGAGGTCACGGCAAAATCATATTGGGTATCGTCACCGAGGTCGGTGTAGAGAGAGAAGCGGGCGAAAGATTGGCCCCCTTGAACCTGTGTGACGATGCGATAGCGAGGCTTGCTGTCCAGCGACGCCACCGATGTAAGGGTGTAGATTCGCATGCCGGAAAGGCTGTGGGGTGGGGTGCCGTCGTCGGGTTCGATCTGGCAGTTCCAGGTCCAGCTCCCCAGAGCGCCGCTTCTACTGGGATTGGGGTCGCTGAGGGTACAGGGTTCGCGCCCCTCTCCGAGCTCGCGACTCATCCAGGCCAAGGTGTCTTGTATGCCCGCATCAGCCACGTAGAAGGCCTTCGTGTTGCGCTCCAAGATATTCGTTGCGCCCACGTCCACGGGGAGTTGGAGTATAAATCCTACAGCAAGGCCCATGCAGAGGATTCCAAAGAAAAGAGCAGCAAGAAGAGCGACTCCTCGAATTCTTAAGCTGTATCGAATGCGCATGGTCACTCTGATTCTATCAGAAAAGTGTCAAGGAATCTGGTCCTTTATGTGTGTTTTTAGGCTCGCTTCAGCGATAACCCTGGCTTATCGCAGGGCATCCGTTGCCGAGCAAGGGCTCTTTGCTGGGTACTGAACTTCAGCCACGAGAGGTGTTGCGGCTAACGTTTGGCTGTCAGCGAGACCGACGTTCGAGGTGGAACCGTCGACCCAGGGGGCGGGTGGTGGTCCGCCCTCTAGCGGTCATCCATTTTCGTTCCTCGAATCAACTTATACAGGCCCGACAGCGTCATGAGGGTTCCCATAACGTCGAAGGCGTACAGGAATTTTGCAGGATCTCCGTTTAGAAAGGAGGCCTCCAATGCGTAGCCTGCCGCCAAGAATAGAATCCCAATAATCAGATCACCCACGTTGCGCTCCTTTGCCGAACAGGCTTGTTCGACCCGCATCGGGAGGGGCCTCTACCGGTCTGACTACCCCTTGGGACGTTGGAC
>CAZVVF010000590.1:0-3769 GCA_964630575.1 uncultured Burkholderiales bacterium
TTCTTGGTTGAGCCCGCATTCACCGATATGGTGTTGGTGCCCAAACTAGCAATGCTAGCCTGCACAGAGGCTTTGGCCCCATTGCCCAGAGCGAGCATCGTGATCACGGCTGCCACTCCAATGATCAGGCCCAGCATGGTCAAGAGTGTTCGCATGCCGTTGCGAGAGAGCGAGCGCCAAGCCAAGATCAGCGTATCTGCGACCTTCACGCCGAGAGCTCCAGAAGATCGAGATCCGCTCGACGCCGACCATTCACCTGGTCATCACGCACGATTCGCCCGTCACGAAAGGTGAGCAAACGTTTGGTGTAGAGCGCGATCTCCGGCTCGTGGGTCACTAGGAGTATGGTCAACCCCTTGTCGTTGAGACCTTGCAGGATGCGCATAACCTCCAGGGTGGTTTTGGTATCCAAGTTCCCGGTCGGCTCGTCGGCTAAGAGAATGGAGGGTTGGGTCACCAAGGCTCGGGCGATAGCCACCCGTTGCTGCTCCCCACCCGACATTTGTGCGGGGTGATGGTCCAAGCGATGTCCCAATCCCACAGAGGTCAGGGCCTTTTGGCAACGCTCCCGCCGCTCTTTGGCAGGCATTCCGCGATAGACCAAAGGCAGTTCAACATTCTCCATCGCAGTCGTGCGAGGCAAGAGATGAAACCCTTGAAAGACGAAACCGATCTTCTGATTGCGCAAGACAGCAAGTTCGTCGTCATCGAGCTTGGAGACTTCGACTCCGTCGACCCAGTAGCGCCCGGAGCTAGGACGATCCAAAAGACCGAGTTGATTCATCATCGTCGATTTGCCGGAACCGGAGGGCCCCATAATAGCGATAAATTCCCCCGGCTCCACCCGAAAGCTGACCCCTTTGAGAGCCGAGACGGCACCGCTACCAGTACCATAAGTGCGAGCGAGATCGTCGATGAGTAGAAGATCCATCTTAGAACATCCTCATTCCGCCGGGCGGCCCGCCCGGACCGCCCGACCGTTGTTTTCCACTGCTCGAGCTCCTTTTGCTCGTGGTCGTGGTGCCGGTGCTCACCGAGAGCACGACCTCTTGACCCTCTACGAGGTCACCCGAGATCAGCTCCGTGTTGATCCCGTCGGACAAACCGGTCTTCACCGAATGGCGCACCAGGTTGCCGTTCTCTAGAGTGAACACACGCGGCCCCTGAACCTTTTGGCCGTCGCTCTTGGACGATTCACGGGTCGCCCTGGCCGCGCTGCCGTCACTGGATCGCGTTGGCTTAAAGGTGAGCGCTTCATCGGGAATCATCAACACATCCTCGCGCTCGTTCTCTATGATCTCAACGGTTGCCGTCATTCCTGGTTTGAGTTCACCTTTGGGATTCTCGGTTCTGATGATCACCAAGTAGGTCACCACTCCACTGACAGCCACAGGAGACTGACGCACTTCTGTGACGACCCCGGTAAAATTCTGCTCCGGAAAAGCATCCACAGTGAATGCCGCTTGGGCCCCTTGCTTCACTTTGGAGATGTCGGCTTCATCCACCGAGGTCTCCACCTGCATCTGGCTCAGGTCCTCGGCCAGGGTGAACAGATTGGGAGCCTGCAGTTGAGCGGCCACGGTTTGACCGGCGGTGATGGCAACATCGAGCACAATGCCATCAATGGGTGAGGTTATCGTGGTGCGCTCAAGGTTGATCTCAGCCGTGCGCAGATTAGCCTTGGCCTGGGTGACCTGGGCCTCATAGCCGCGGATGCGTGCCTGGGCTGCGACCACCAGATCCTTGGTAGCCTCTCGCTTGATGCGAGCCGATTCGACTTCGGTTTGCTTGGAGCCCACATTCACCTGTGCCGATTCGAGGCCCGCCAAAGCGCTCGAAAGATCCGCTTGAGCCGTGTCCACATCAGCTTCGCTACCGTCATAGTTGGCTTGCGCGGCATCCAGATCGGCCAGCGCTATCAGCTCTCGTCCCTGCAACTCCTGACTGCGCTCAAAGCTCTTCTTGAGATTGTTGCGAGTGCTCTCAGCCTTCTTTACCCTAGCCCTTGCCGAGGAGATGGCAGCCTTGGCTGATATGACGCCGACTTGAGCTTGCGACACGGCCGCTTGAGCTGAAACCACGGCGGCGTCTGCCGCGCGCACATTCGCCATAGCGTTGGCCGCGTCAGCTTGGGCGTTGGCCAAGGACGATTCGGCGTTGTTCACACTCGCTGTAGCCTGAACGATAGCCGTTTGATAGGTTGAAGGGTCCAGCTGGGCCAAGACCTGGCCCTTGGAGACGTGGGAATTGTGCTCCACGTAGACCTGGTCTATCATTCCCGAAACTTGGCTGCCCACGTCGATCGACTTGACCGCCTGCAGAGTGCCGGTGGCACTCACCTTGGAACTGACGGTCCCACGCTTAACGGTTGTGGTGTGGTAGCTCGGTGCTTGGACCTCGTTCGTCTCTTCCCACCAGAACCAGCCCCCACCGACCAAGGCCAGGGCTAGCCCGATTGTGATCCATCTCTTCATTTTTCTATCTCCAAGTTCACCATTTTTAGATCGGGGGTTCCTATCGCTAGAGCCAATTGTGCCTCGGCGCTGCGGGCAAAGAAGTCGGCCCGAGCCGACTCGGCCCGGGCCAGAGTCAAACTCAGCTCTGCGTTGGAGAGCTCCAGCGCGCTACCCACACCAACTCTGTAGCGGTCAGCGGCCAATCGTCTTCCCTCCGAAGCGGCCTCCACACCGACTTCGGCCGTTCGAGCCTGCACCCGCGCCTGACGCCAAGCCGCCAGAGCCGAGGCCACCTCACGGTGAACGTTGTCCCCGGTCTGGAGAACCTGCTCGGTTAAAGCCTGAGCCGAAGCCTTGGCCTCAGCAGCGCTGGCCGATGCCACGCCTCCGTCATAGAAGGACCAACTCAAGACCAAGCCAGCACTCCAGGTTCTGTCCAGAGGAGCCAATTGACCGTTCAGACCGTAACCTGCGCTCACTGATAAACGCGGCAAACGACCGGCATAGGCAGCATCCACCCTGGCCAACTGAGCTCGTACCCGAGCCCAGCCTGACTGCAACTCGGGGCGGTGGTCGAGGGCGTAAGCGAAGGCCTCATCCAGGGAGACTTCGGGGGCCTCCTCCACCACTTCTGGCAAGAGCTGATAGGTTGCCGTACCCGGCTCCCCCATCTGCAGATTCAATTCGATCCAGTCCAATTCCAGGGTCGTTTCGGCGCGTGTCAATTCCAACAGAGCCTGGGCTTGGGCGGCCTCGGCTTGCTTGACCTCAGAGAGGGCCACCGTTCCAATCTCATAGAACCCTTGGGCTTGCTCGAGTCTTTGCGTGACGTTGGCCAGCTGTTGCTCGGTGATAGCCACCAACTGTTCGTCGAGGAGAAGCTGGAAGTAGGCTATGCGAACACGGTATATCAGATCCTGAGCGCTCTGTTCGAGGTCATTCAGAGCCGCTGTCGCCCCCTGCTCGGCGCTCTCTAGGTTGGGCCCACGACTACCGTCATAAAGTGTGAGGCGAGCGCCCACGGACAGACCCAAGCTGGTTCGACTGATATCGGTCTGACCCAGATCCGCTCCCCCAGTGACCGTGCTCCCACTGTGCGAGAGGTCACTGGAGAGATCCAGCACCGGCCTGTAGGCTGTCTGAGCCAAATCCACACGGTAGCCAGCCGCTTGAGTGGAATAGCCAGCGGCCTTGAGCGTGTGATTGTTTTGCAGAGCGCGTTCGGTAGCGTCCTGCAGGGTGAGCAGCGGTCGCTCGTTGAGCGGCTCGGTCTTCTCCGTGCCCGTGTCTGAGAGGCCCTCGGGAGGCGCCGC
>CAZVVF010000591.1:0-3768 GCA_964630575.1 uncultured Burkholderiales bacterium
TGGGTCGCGGGCATTCTCATGTGCATCGCAGCGCCTTTCGTTTTGGCGAAGTCTTTGAGCCTAGGGCCGGCAACATTGGCCGCTGCTCTGGGTGTCTTCGGGCTGGTTCCTCTCTATCTCTACGCCTCGCTGGTGTTGGGGGAAAAGATCACGAAGTGGCACGTTTGGGCGCTTCTGCTCATCCTGGCCGGAACGACTTGGATCGGTTGGCGCAGCAGTGGACTAACCTTTCCTGAGTCGGAGTTTCAGCCTCAGCGTTTGGGCCTCATCCTGGCCTTGAGCCTGGGGTTTTCCTGCACCTGGTGTGTCTGGGCTCTGGTTCGCTCCTCGCCCTACTTGGGCTTTGCCTTCGGGACGCTTTCAGGCATCATCGGCGGTCTCAACCTTCTGGTCCTCAAATGGGGGGCTTTGGTGAAGTCGTGGTGGGCAACAGGGGTGGTTTGGGTCGGTTTGGCGGCCCTTGCCTTTTTTGTTTTGCAGGTGGCTTATTCCAAGAGCACGGCCCTTCAGGTCGTTCCGAGCAACACCGCGGTTGCGGTTCTCTTTCCCATGTTGGTTTCCCCGGTTCTTTTCTCAGAGCCCCTACCTTGGTGGCTGATAGCCGGTGCTGTGCCCTCTTTTATAGCCATCGCCCTGCTGGCTCGCGGGGAGCGCGCGGTCGGTTCTGAAGAGGTCTGTGAAGGGTAGGAGGGGTCTCTTTCAGGGGAGGGGCGTGGGCTCTAGGCCTGAGTGAAGTTCTCCCCTCTCTGGGCTTGGGAGGCTACTGCAGGAAGTGGATGAGGTTTTCGCAGAGTCGCTCGAGTTGAGGCAAGTCGAGAGTCTCTAGAGTGTCGCTGGGTCGGTGGTAGTTCGGGTTGCGAAAGTTGGCACTGTCGGTAACCATCAGGCAAGGGCGCCCCTTTTCCCAGAACGCAAGATGGTCGGAGCGGCCGAAGTCGCTCAGGTGTCGACCTTCTTCGGATTGGAGGCTCTGGGCTGGGATGCCGAAGAGCACGGAGTCTGATTCCAAGGAAGCGGCCAGGGACTGAGCCGATTCCCGCTGGCTCTCGAGGTGAAGAATGACCCAGAAATCTCCTCGGAATTGCCGTTGCTTGAGCCACTCGAATTGCTGGGGAAAGACTAGAGGAAGAATGCCCGGGACACTCTGACTGTCTGGCTCTTGAGACCAATAGCCGACGCTCTCCAAGACGAGAGTGGGTGTCTCGACGAAGCGTTGGCTTGAGACAAAGTGGCGAGAGCCCAGAAGATCTTGCTCTTCTAGGTCGGGAAAGAGCACGGCTATGTGAGGGCAGTGGGCGGCCAGAACCAGAGCCAGGGCCACCGCTGAGGTGTTGTCATCGGCGCCTGGAGATAGGTCCACTGTGTCGTAGTGGGCAACGACCAAGAACTTTGGGGTGCCGGCTGTTTGGGATAGGATATTCTGGCCTCTGACCTCGCTCTTGTCTGGCAGGACAGCCTCAAAATCGATGGTCTCAACCTCACGGCCTGAGTTTTCCAGAGCCGTGCGGATGTACTCGCGGGCTTTGCGGTGGTTGTTCGGGTGGCGATGGGGGTTTCTGGCAAACGCGAGTTCCAACAGATGCCTTCGCAGGGTCTCTCGATGTCGACTCACGGCGCTAGGAGTCTGACTTGGCGACTTTTACGAGTTTGTTGATGGAGGCTGCGAGATTTCTCAGCGAGAACGGTTTCGATAGGTATCCATTGATGGGCTTGGTCAACTCCGAAACGCTGAGTTTCTTGCTGGGATAGCTGCTCACAAAAAGCACGCAGAGGTCCGGGTGAGTTTCACGGAGTTTTTTGGCCAACGTTGGGCCGTCGAGGTTGGGCATAACGATGTCGGTGACCATGACCTGTGGGGTGGGGTTCAGTTCCTGGAAGAGACTCAGCGCTTGAGCGCCGTCTTCGGCGAGGACGACATCAAACCCCAACTTGCGGAGAAATCCCGATATCAGGTCGCGCACTACAGACTCATCGTCAACAACAAGAATGGAGCTTTTGCCTTCGACAGGCTCGGTATGGGCCACGGACTCAGTTATCCCCCTATCTTTCATCGCTCTTGAAATTTGTCCAACCTCGCCTCTACCCTGCACACAAGAGAACGACTTGAGAACGCGCGCGGGGAGGTATTTTGTATCGGAGTCGAACTTTTCTCTTGACGACGGAGAACGATCCTTTAGAGTCCGTTGGTCCAAAATAGTCTTCCAGGAGTATCCGTTTCACCGAGATGTCAGAGAATAACAACAATATCCCCTCATCCGATGCTCTCACACGCACGCTGAGTGAGATCCTAGCCGCCGAATCCCTATTGGAAGGCCGCAACGGTCAGCATCTGCAGTCAGCTGTCGAAGATGTGGTCACAGAATTGGTCAGTGACGGGCAGTTAAAGACGAAACTGATCAGTGAGACCAAGGTCGGATTTGGTATGGCTCTGGGCAAATTCTTGGCCTGGAAGGTCTGGACAGAGCTAGAGAAGTCAGAAAAGCGCAAAGCGGCTTCCAAGCAGTCGCCGGGTTCTTTGACGCTGTCTCTTCCCTCCCACCTTTTGCCGGAGGTGAAGGCTCAGTGGCCCGTTGTTCGGTCAAAGTTTTTCGAGCGTGTGGGGTTCGCTGTTGCAGAACCGACCTTGGAGCCGAGCGACGGTGAGTGGAGCCTGGGAATTCGTGGTGGCTTGCTGGAGCAGAGGTGGTTTGAAGAGGAGTGGCTGGAGCCTTTGGTCCAACTTTTGGTAGCCCACTCCTCACGCTTTTTGTCCCTTGCTCTGGTCAAGGGCTTGGTCGATGAAGTCAAAGCTTCCCACCCTGTGATCGGCGAGGAGCTCGAGCGCCTCAGGTTGCCCGTGACTGTTATCTACAGAGTCTTGGAGGGGTTGTTGGAAGAGGCTGTGCCCATCCATCAAATGGAGACCATCCTAACCGCTGTGGTTCTCAATTGGGAGCACGGGCCTGACCGCCAGCAGCTCCTGTCTTGTGTTCGCAGGGCTCTCTCTCCCTGGATATGCCAATCGGTTCAGGTCAGACCCGGAGTTCTCAGGGCCTTCAAGATGGGTCGACGGATAGAGGAGATGTTCGCTGATTGTGTGCGCTTCATAGGAAGCGAGCAAGTCTTTGTCATGGAGCCTCAGCAGCGAGCTTTGGTGGCCGTTTTGGTGAAGCAGGCCGTGATGCAACTCGGCGGTACGGAGCGACATGTTCTTCTGACCAACCATCGCATCCGGCACGAGCTGCAGATGATTTTGAAGGCCGAGCTGCCCGACATGGTGGTCTTGTCCGATTCGGAGATACACTCCGGTTTTAAGGTGGAGATTGTAGCCATCGTGGATTTCAAGGAGCCCCTTCCAGCGGCGGCGTCTTCCAGCGAAGAGTCGAACAACGTTGAAGAGATACCCTTTTGAGTCAGGGCGAATCCGTTCAGATCGAACGAACTCTCAGCCAGGATTTTGATGCGCTCGTGGTCTCGGCTGTTCCCGTTGTAGCCCACGTCGGACGTCCCCACGAGGGGATCCTCTTGAGGGGGGAAGAGCGCGTGCTCGCCATGATCAGGACCTCGGTCGAGGGTGGGGCTTTGATCGTAGGTCCCAAGCAGGATGCTTCTTTTTCCACGGATGTCCCGATCGAGGTTGAGTTCGCGCTGCCTGCTTTGACCAGAGTCTCGGCTTCGGCCGGTGCCCGGGTGCGAGTCGAGGGAATGAGCGGCGATCAGCTCCACCTGGAGGCGGCCTCTGGTGCCCGAGTCGCGGTGTCCGGTACGGTTCGTGCTGTGGCAGCGTTG
>CAZVVF010000592.1:0-3767 GCA_964630575.1 uncultured Burkholderiales bacterium
CTACCGAAGCGCTCAAGGGGATCCTACCCGACCCTGCCAACAGAAATATCACTATCCCAGATATTCAGAAAACGGTTTGTGACTACTTCAGTATCAGTCAGAACGAGATCACCGGAAAACGCCGCGATCAAAAGGTTGTCAAGCCGAGGCAAGTCGCCATGTATCTTTGCAAGGAGTTCACCGGAGCATCCTACCCAGAGATAGGTCAAGCCTTTGGGGGCCGTGACCACACCACTGTTATGCACTCCTGTCGAAAGATAGACGCCAACATCGAAGACCCCTATTTTCGAACCAGCCTCGACAACATACGCAATATGCTCGGTGGCATGGGTCGTTGACCGAAACCCGCCTCAAAACACTCTCAAGCCAGGCTCCTAGCCTGGCTTTTTCCTTTGTGGCGAATACTCCGAGAACAAGCCTCGAACCCCTTAGAGCGAGCCTCAGTAAAGAGCCCTCACTCAAGACTCGACCTCAACCGATCCCTGAGCCGTGGTCCGGCTCCTCTCCTGTAGAGAAATCTGGCTTCCCCCATGCTGTCTGCGGGGTCAAAATCACCCTGGGGACAACAGTTACCAATGGTGTGGAAAGACGTTCCACTTATCCCCATGTTGAAAAACCCCAAGGACACATGGGAAAGATCCTAAGATCTCTCAACCAACTTTCCCCAGACAATAGGAGCAGATACTGGCTTCAACGCAGGACATGTTCCGTTTTCCCCAGTATCCCCATCCCCTATTATGATGACTATGATCATGTATATATAAGTTTAAGGAAATCATAATGCACTTAACCTGTGAAAAGAAAATCTTCGAAGAAGCGGTCAATGCTTGCGCACGAGCGATCAATCCGAGAAGCCCCCTCCCGATCCTCAGCCATTTGCTTTTAGAAGCGAAGGGTAGTTCTGTTCGCCTGACCGCAACCGATCTCGATGTTGGACTCTCCATCGGTCTCGAAGCGGAAATCCAGGAGGCTGGTTCCATCACCTGTCCAGCTCGCTTGATGCAAGACATCGTGTCAAAGTTTCCAGCCGGCAGAGTAGAACTCAAAACTCTCAACGAGGGACGCATGCAGCTGTCCTGCGGGAATTCGAAATTTGAACTCTCGACTCTACCCGCTGAAGAGTTTCCGAGTCTGCCTGATCTCGACGAAACGAGTTCAGCGCAACTGCCACAGAATTCCCTCAAAACAGCTATCAAGCAAGTGGCCATAGCCGCTGCTTCGTCTCAGGATGAGTCCAGAGCTGTGATGACTGGAATTCACATAACCTTGGAGAAAGGTTCCTTGAATCTGGTGGCCACCGATGGTCGCCGATTGGCCTGTGTGCGAAAAATCGTAGACGTTCCGCTGATCGGGGAAGAGAAACTGTCGGTGGTTGTTCCAGCTCGCGCTTTGATCGAGCTATCTCGCCTCATTCACTCCGAGGGTGATGTCGCTCTGAAAGTTGGCCGCAGCCAGGCCTTTTTCAAATTTGAGAACTATTCTCTGCATTGCCGACTGCTCGAAGGCAGATTTCCGGATTACACCAAAGTTGTTCCCACCTCGTTCGTGAGAACGTGCCGCATTGGTCGAGAAGATTTCATCCAGAGCCTCAAACGAATGCTAGTGGTGGCTCAGGAGAAGCGAAGTCCGAATCTCATTCGACTTAAATTTGAGGATGACAGTCTGCAGCTCTCGGCCAATACCCCCGATCTCGGTTCCGGAGATGAGCGGCTGCCAGTGTCTTTCGATGGAGATCCCTTGACCATCGGTTTCAACGGAAAGTATCTTGTCGATGGATTAGGAGTGCTCGATTCCGAGGAGATTCAGTTCGATCTTCAAGAGGAAACCAAGAGTGCTGTGATCAGACCTTTGGGCGACAATTCCTATGATTACGTGGTTATGCCGGTCAAGTTGAGGGATGTCGCTGAGGACTACGAAAGAGAAGCGGTATCAGTGTAAACGGGTAGCACCTTGTCATTGGTTTTACCTCATGCTATAGTGCAGGAACTCTGTTCGTCGATGGACATTTGGGAAGAGTGGGTTGGCCCACTCTTTTTTGATGGATATCGAGTGGATGGAATCTCCAACCGAAGTTCGGCTAGACAAGGTTTTCCGATACTTGAAGGGGAGAGGAAGGGGGTAACCTCAGACCTTTCCTCTTATTTTTATAACGAGATATGTCAAAGAAACAAACAAAAAAGATAGTACCAGAATTACCGGAGTCTAAGATTGAGGCTGTGCGAGTCGCGGCCGAGAAATTAGCCCATCCGCATGGTTTGGCTGTCCACGATGTTCGTTTTGGACCGACAGATTTCGGGTTAACGTTGTCAGTATTCATCAAGTCTGAAGAAGAGGATAGGTCCATTAGTGTGACCGACTGTGAAGTTGTTTCACGTCCTCTCTCCAAGCTGCTCGATGACATCTTGGCCGACTTTGATGTAAATTATTTGTTTGAAGTAACCTCTGTCGGAATAGACGAGGAAGAAGTTTAAATGACGACAAGTCAACGAACTAAAGGGGTATCGGAGTCATGAACACTGAGTTCTTAAGTGCGCTAAAGCAGATCGAAAAAGAGAGGAGTATCCCAGTCGAGAAACTCTTACCTTTCATTGAGGACGCTTTGGTTGCGGCTTACAAGAAGAATTTTGGCGACCAAAACGTGACCATTGAGATCGACCGAAACACTGGTGAACTCGGTATTTGGCAGAGAAAGCTCATTGTTCCGTCCATCGAGGATGAGAACACTGAGATGTCTTTAGAAGAGGCGCTCCAACTTTCTCCCGACGTTGAGGTCGGTATGGAACTTGAAATGGAAGTTCCAAATCGAACATTCGGACGGATTGCGGCCCAAACAGCCAAGCAAGTTATCGTTCAGAAGATTCGCGAAGCTGAACGAGAGATTATTTACGGTGAGTATATCCGCCGTGAAGGTGAACTGATTTCTGGTACTGTTCAACGCTATGAGAGCCGCAGCATCCTCGTTGATCTCGGCCGCGCCGAAGGCGTTGTTCCGGTCAGCGAACAGGCCGCCAATGAGTGGTTTCGCCACGGGGACCGCATCAAGTGTTACGTGTTGGAAGTCAAGACTGCAACGCGTGGGCCGCAGGTTATCCTTTCGCGGGCTCAACCGGCGTTTCTGAACAAACTGTTTGAACTCGAAGTTCCTGAGATTCGTCAAGGTATCATTCGCGTGAAAGCTGTTGTTCGTGAAGCCGGTTTTCGCTCCAAGATAGCTGTCAAGAGTCTAGAAGCGGCCGTCGATCCCGTAGGGGCTTGCGTCGGTCCCAAAGGAAGCCGCGTTCAAGCGGTTGTGGATGAGCTTCGAGGCGAGAAGATCGATGTTATTCCGTGGTCGGACGACCCGATTATGTTTGTAGCAAACTCTTTGCAGCCGGCTCGAGTCTCTCGCGTAACGCTTTACGAAGAGGACCGATCAGCTGTGGTCGTGGTTCCTGATAATCAGCTTTCCTTGGCCATCGGTCGAGAAGGGCAAAACGCCCGCCTGGCAGCGAAGCTAACGGGTTGGAAGATAGATATTAAGAGCGAATCACAAATTCGTGCGGCTGAAAAAGTGGCCAAAGAGACCGCAGAAGTAGAAAAGAAAGCTGAAAAAGTTGTAGAAGTTGAAGAACAGGCCGCAACTGCTGAATAGAAGAGAATAAACCGCCAAGAACTTGACTCAAAAAGAAAAAGAAACAAAGATACCCTGCAGGATGTGCGCGGCCTGCCGTGAGATCAAAACTCGCGACAGATTGTTTCGATTTGTAAAAGATAAAGGTCAAGGCAAA
>CAZVVF010000593.1:0-3760 GCA_964630575.1 uncultured Burkholderiales bacterium
GAAGAAGGCGGCCCTCCCAGGTCATTTCCTGAGGTCCGGCCGCCCAGATATCCTCCGCGCCATCCACATCTGTGTCATCGGCCCGGAGTAGGGCAAGGCCCAGTTCGAAGGCTGACCGGGCCACTTGATAGTTGGCCTCCTTGCTCCGAGCTTGTCGATTGAAAGTATCCAGTGCGTTGGTATCGAGGCTGAAGGTGGTGCTGAGGGTGATGGCCACAATCAACATCCCGAGAACGAGAATGACTACCATCTCCCAGCCCCTACTCCCGGAGTGACATCGAAAATAATCTTGTCGTGAGAGTCACCGCTTCGCTCCAAGTGAATTCGCACGCGCCCTGGTGACTGGGGTGCATTCCACTCACGTTGCCAAACGGTTCCAGATGTTGAGTACTGAACCTCAAAGACATCGACATCTTTGAGATAGACTTTCCACGGTGCCTCCACTTGCGGAGACATCGTGCGAAACTCTTGACGCCTGAAGGGAAACTCTCGATAGAAGAGTCCTGTCGAGCGTCCATCCCCCTCCTCATTGTCCATCTCTTGGACCTGGTAGCCAGCCTCCACAACGCCTTTGTGGATTCTGCCGTTGGTGGTGAGGAAGCGGAGGTTGTCCCGCCCATCGGTAGGCGACTTCTCACCACTGAGCCCGATACCCGACGTTGGATAATAGAGAGAGCGAAGCTGATAGCGGAGCTCCTCTACCGTTCTGAGCATCTGATAACGGTTTCGAGCGACCACCCGCCCAGACTTCACATAGCGGGCCAGTTGAATGAGGATCGTGGAGATCATGGTGTAGACCAGAGCGATCAAAACCAAGGTTAGCAACATCTCGGCCAGGGTGAACCCTCTTTTGCCTCGCAGGAAGGGAATGTTCACGAGTCACCATCCCTTTTGACCCGCAAACGGTAGGCCGAAAGGCGAACTTGACCGCGATCGCCCTTTACCGTGACCGAGACCTGTTGGATGCGTGGGTCAGCGGTGACTGGCTTCGATTCCAGGGCGTAGAAAAAACGAGCGGGTTCGGTGTCGGCGTCATCCTCGCGACTGAGCCGGGAAAAGCTCTTGATCGGAACTTCCACAACATCGTCCACCGTCCCACCTCGACTGAGAGTGGTCTCCAGGACCTCAGAAGCATACATAAGCATCTGGTGACGCTCTACCGATGTGGCGACCAACGTCATTTGTAAGCCCACGCTGTGCAAAACGACGCCAAAACCTATAGCAGCAATAGCCAAGGCTATCAAAACCTCGATTAAAGTAAATCCGCTTTTTTTGGAAACACAAAGTTCCCCGGCCCGTTTCACTTACTAAACATGTCCCAACATTGCAATTTAAAACGTTTGAGCGCTGCCATTGTTCCGCTGTCGGCACAATATGTCAGAAGAATCTCTTCGCCTAAGTTTGAAAGGGGACTGCTGGAGGAAGGAAATCTGTTGAAAGGAAGCTCCGACCATGCGTTATAGGATTCTCTTTGCCCTTTTCACTATCGCTTTGACTCTGACCGGAACAGTTCTCGCCGAGAGTGAAGCCGATACTGTCGAGGCGGTGCCGAGCCAGACCGACTTCCCGACCCGAAGGAGACTAGCGGCCGTCGATGCACGGTTTGCTGCAACCTGGATAGCGGGCTCATACGATGTCCCTGCCAGAGTGGCCCAGGAAATGCTGTACAAGGAGTACTCCTACGCCGAAACACTCATCGCTCTGGCCTTTATGGGTGAGGGTCTCTCTCTCAACGAGGTCCTAGAGCAGCGTCGACTGCAAGGCGGAGCGAGATGGAAGGAGATCGCCTCCACCCTCGGGCTGGACACCTCCAAACTTCCCAAACCGATAGCGGAGCTTCTCTGGTTCGGCCGCAACCAAGTGAAACCGCCGGTCATCCACTTTTTGCCCGACCCCTATCCAGGAGTCAAAAAAGAACTGGTCATCCCTCCCTTCGAGCCAACCGTTCCCGGCAACTCCGAGAGGGAGCGATTCCATCTCAGCGATACGGAAGTCAAGAACATCCGCTATGTGCTCGACGACCCGCTCGGCGTACCCGAGGAGGATCTGCTCCTGCCCGCCGGGCGCGGACTCACCACAGCCGACTGGGTCCTCTCTGGAGCCATCGCCTACTTCAAGCCCTTCCCCATGGACAGCCTCTTGGCAGCCCGGGTCGGTGAGGACATCCCCTGGTCGGAAGTCTCTATGGCCTTCGGCTTTCGCCCCGACGTTTTGACCCAGGGCCCCCTGTCGGGCATCTACCCGGTTCTCTCCGGCTATGCACCCGATACCGTCCTCATTGCTCGCAAACGCATCAAACACCCCAAGACGCTCCCTTTGCTGTACGACCTGGAACGCATCACCCCAGGGGAAAAGCGGGCTCTTCAACCACTCCTCTATCATTACTATGACGCGACCGACGAAGAGATCGCCATGCTGAAGACGGAAAAGTTCGACATGGCTGAAAAGGGCCTTGCCCTCGTGCTCGCGAGAATGAGTACTCTCGACCTATCCATCATCATTCAGGACTACCGTCGCCTCGGGAAGTGGACCGACATCGTGAGAAAGTATGCCATCGATCTGACCGGCAACGACGACATTCTCGAGGTCATGGTTGCCAGAGATGAGCTCAAATGAAGCTACCTGAACCGGTCTCGCAAGGTGCCCGCTGGGCCCTAGTTGTGGGGCTTGCCTTCTTCTCCGCCGACGCCACGGCAGCCATACTGCAGAAGCAGTTGCAAGTTCCAGCAAGGCCTCTGCCGGCGGCTGCCGTCGGGGTCATCCAAGAGAGCGTGCCTGCCCAAGCCGCCCCTCCTGGACTCGTCTCTCTACTCAAAACAACGAAGCCCGAGGGCGCTTCAGAGCCCCGAGCCACTGGTCCGAACGGAAAGACGGTTAAGGCAGCTCCGAAGGCGGCCCCCAGCAACATGCAACTGCGAGGCACCATGGCCGGTCCCGAGGGATCGGGCTTAGCTATGATCGACGTCAACGGCCAAACCCAGGTCGTGAGCACAGGGGAGCAAGTCGCCGGTATGAAGCTCGTGTCGGTCACCCCCTACAGCGTGCGACTCGAAGCCAACGGTCAGATACAGATTCTCGAAATGGACTCGGGACTCGTTGCTGCAGCCCCACCCCAGCGCGCCAAGGCGGTTCCCCGAACCCAGGCCAGGCCCAATCAACCCGATCCCAGCGCAACCCCCGACGAAGAGGCCTTGGACGGTTCGAACGGTGCGATTCTCACTCAGCGTGAACTGCGAAACATCTTGGACAACCCTGCTGAATTTGCCGGCAAAGGATTCCGTATGAAACCCGTGCTCAAGGGTGGTGAGATTGTGGGAATGAGGATGAACATTCAGAACCCGACTCACCCCTTGGCTCGCTTGGGGATCAAAGACGGCGATGTCGTGAAGTCCCTCAACGGCACGCCGCTCAACGGTCCAGAGGCCCTGTCGAGCATCTACAGAGTCCTGCGCAACACTTCCAGCCTGAGCTTCGACGTCGACCGAGGTGGAACCAGCGAGAAGATCGAGATCACTCTGGAGGAGTAGACCCTTAACCTATCGGCTGGGCCAGAGACCCCCGGAAGACTTCCTTCACTCGGGGCTTGATTCGATACGCCTCAGAAGGTAGACCTCGCCAAACGACCTCCACCTTGACCGCCTGATCGGCGTCCTCATCGAGCACGGACCGAAAGGTCGACTCGTCGGTAAGAATGTTGCCCGTCGAGGCTGCTGAAGCAAAGAATCTAGCCTTGTCTACCGACAAGCCGTAGAGGTCGAAG
>CAZVVF010000594.1:0-3755 GCA_964630575.1 uncultured Burkholderiales bacterium
CAAAGTAGCGAGCCTCCTCTTCGAGCCCTTCCTTGAGCTCGGTTCTCAGGGCCGAGCGAACCGCCTCTAGGGCGAACATGGGGGCCGGGTAATGGCCTTTGGTCTTTTCTTTGAGGTCCGCCTTGGCCTTGGTGTAGATGGCGCTGCGAACACCGTAGGCCTCGGTGAACTTCGTGGCCAGGTCTTTCTGCCGCCCCTCTTGGCGTTTCCAGGCGAGTCCATTCTTTTGAACGAGCTCCAGGGCGGCCTTTTGGGCTCTGTCCCGCAAGATTTCGCAGGGTACGAGTTCGTCGGCAAGTCCGATCTTGTAGGCTTTCTTGGCTCTTGTCTTCTTGCCGGTTAGAATCATCTCTAAGGCCTCGGTGAAGCCGACTAGACGTGGGAGTCGCTGGGTTCCACCGGCCCCAGGGATGAGTCCGATCTGGACTTCCGGTAGGGCTAGGATGGTTTCCGGGTTGTCGCTGATCAGTCGATAGTGACAGGCCAGTGCAAGTTCCAGCCCCCCGCCGAGGCAGACGCCGTCGATAGCGCAGAGCACAGGGACGCTCAGCTCTTCGAGCTTCTGAAAGACCCCTTGAGCGCTGCGGCTCATTTCGGCTCCCTCTTCGGCGTTTTTGATCGTCGCGATAAACTTGATGTCGGCACCAGCTACAAAGCTGCCAGGTTTTCCCGATACGATGACAACGGCTCGGACTTGGGAGTCTTTGGCCAACTCATCGATGCGCTCGTCGAGCTCTTCGAAGACTGGTGGGGATAGGACGTTGAGCTTGCTGTCCGGGACATCGAGGGTCAGGACGGCGATGCCCTGGTCGGTCACCTCTAGCTTTGTGGCGCGTGTTTTTGTTTGACTTTTACTCATCGTTAAATCCTCTCCAGCATGAGCGCTGTTCCCATTCCGCCGGCGGCGCAGAGAGCCAGAAGGGCTCGGTCGACCTGGCGGCGTTGTAACTCTCTCGACATTCCAATAATCATTCTGGCACCAGTCGCGCCAAAGGGGTGACCTAGGGCAAGGGAGCCACCGTTGACGTTGAGCTTGTCTGGGTCGACCTGACCTACGGCCTGGTCGCGTCCTAGGTATTCGCGGGAGAACTCCTCGGACTCAAGGGCTTGAGTGACCGACAGGACTTGAGCGGCAAAGGCCTCATGGATGTCGATGAGGTCGACCTCATCGAGGCTGACCCCGGCCTGATCGAGGACCTCGGGGATGCACAGGGCTGGACCCAGCAGGAGTTGGTCGTTGGGGTCCAGGGCTACCGTGGACCAGTGAGTGATGGCTGCGAGCGGTTTGAGGCCGAGTTCTTTGGCTTTGCTCTCGCGCATGACCAGCAGGACGGCGGCGCCGTCGGTGAGTCCCGAGGAGTTCCCGGCAGTGAGGGTCCCGTAGGTCTTGTCAAAAACGGGTTTGAGCCCTCCTAGTTGTTCCAGGGTGGTTTCCGGTCGCACAAAAGAATCGTCTTTGACCGGTGAGAATTTGGGAGCGGGGTAGACGGTCATGACCTCTTCTGCGGTCTTACCGGATTCCCGGGCTTGGGCCGCATTTTGATGGGAGAGCAAGGTCAGTTCGTCCTGAGCCTCGCGGCTGATGCCGTTTTTGCGGGCCATCATTTCGCAATGTTGGCCCATCGTTTTTCCGGTCGAGGACTCGGCGATCGAGGGGGAGGTGGGGATGAGCGACTCAATGTTGAGGCCGGACAGCGCTTTCATTCTTGCCGGAAAGCTCTTGGCCTTGGATAGCGCCATCAGCGAGTCGATCACGTTTTTGCTGTAGGGCACGGGTACGTCTGACATCGACGCGGCTCCTCCGGCGATAACCGTGTCGTATTCGCCCTTGAGGATGCCCTCGGCGGCTGCGATGACAGCTTGGGCGCTGGAGGCGCAGGCTCTGCCTAGCGTGTATCCTGGGATTTTGGGTGGCAGGTCGGTCGCCAGCACGACTTCGCGTGCCAAGTTCGGGGCGTGGGGAGAGGGGAGTACGGTTCCCATGATGACTTCGTCGATGCTCTCCGTGTCGATGCCGGTTCGGGCGACCAACTCGGAGGTGACGATCCTGGACAGGTCTAGGGCTGTCAGGTCGGCAAAGCTCGTGTAGGCCTTAACGAAAGGCGTTCGGATCCCGTCGACGATAACAACGCGATCCTCTTTTTTCTTTTTCTTTCCCGCCGACTTGGTAGCCGATTTTGGGCTAGATTTACTCAATTGAGATGTCCCCTTTCTGGCGTGGACCGACTCGCGTAACTGGTCAAGGTGGCACGCTCCACTGGTTTTTTTCCCAAGGATAGGAGGTGACAAACGTTCCTTTGGGCGAACTTACTGGGAATTTCGTCTATCCCGTGACAAGAAAGGGCCGTTTTTTTTCTTTGCTATTCGAACTTTTGTATGTCGATCCGTCTCGCTCGCGTGAGGATCAGCCGAGTGGTCCGCCAAAGAGCCTGAAACAATTTTTAAACTCGCTAGAGAATCTCAAGACCGCTACCGGCGGAAAAAATGAGAAGCGTTGCAAGTATTTTAACGAAGCCACCGGAGTGGAAGCAGCCTTTGTGGCTTATGAGCCAGAGTTTGGCGATGAAGTGGGCCTGGCTTTTGAGATGGCTCTCCCTCGCCCCACCTTTTTTGCTCTCGAGGCTCTTCCTTTGGCGCTCTCTGTGGCCCGAGAGAAGAAATTTGCGATCGAGGTTTTGCACGAAGACGGTTCCAAGTATTACGAGAATCCTAGCTTTGAGGATGTCCTGGCAGAGTGGCGCAGCCTCAATTCTAAGGCTGTGAGCGCCAATGGGCGTGTCTTGAGACAGGGTTCAGCCGAGAACCTGGAGTCGATGTGGGAATTTGCCATCGTGCGCCAAGACTTGGCCCGCCGATACGGCCGTGGCCGCGTGGAGGTTCCTGAGTTGTATCCGGTTGTGCACAAGCGGAGCAAGACTGTGGGCCGAATGGTGGACTGGGACGGCCTGGAGAAGGTGGCCCTAGGCGAGAGCGATTGGGTTCGCCTGATCGACCCGCCCGCCCCTTTGAAAAACGGAGCGATCTACGATGCCGAAGAGCTGACCCTCGCCTGCAAGCCGCTCGTTCGAACGGTGCCACAGCCGATCTTTCACTACCTCTGCGACAAGAGCAAGGTTCGCGATGAACTCGTCGAGCGTATCGCAGGTCTGAAGTCCCAAACGATGCGCTCTTTTGAAACGGTCGAACTCGACCAGATCTTTGACGAAGAGGGTATCCTAGAGTCCCCCTAGGCTGCGGAACCACAGCGGGTCGATGTCTGGGAAGAGATTGTTTTCGAGTTCCAGCGAACGGAGTCGCTGACCGTCTATCTCCTCTCCTTTTTTGAGGCGTTGAAAATCCTCGCAGAGCGCGTAGAATCCACGAAGGTTCCCGCAGAACTGCTCTTTCATCCGGTCCACGAAGTGGCCGTTGGAGATGACGAAGGGTAGGTCGGACGAGGTCGCGACCATCAATTGTCGGGCTGCTTGGGCGAGGACCCGCTTCTGAAGTTCGTTGTCGATTCCACTGGCGGCGAGTTGGCCCAGGCGGTGGGCCGCTTCATGGCCATGGCGGTACATCCAGGAAGTGTCGCCGTGCATCCATTTTACAAAGGTTCCCTCGTGGCCCCAGCTGCTCACGTTGCAGTAGAGATCCTGCAGGGTGGGGTTGGCCGCCAGGTAGCCTGATGGCGTTGTGAGTTCGGTGCGGTTTTGGTCAAAATGGAGTTTCTTGAATAGGAAGTAGAGGAACTGAGGGCCTTCGTACCAGTGGTGTCC
>CAZVVF010000595.1:0-3754 GCA_964630575.1 uncultured Burkholderiales bacterium
TTTCGGTTTGCTCAATGTGCCTTTCGGCTCCTATTTGGCCGCCTCTTGGGCCGGTACGCTGCCTACCATGATCGCATACGTCGGAGGAACCGCCGGGGTCGTGCACATTCTCAAGAGGGGCCACTGGGAGCACGACTTGTGGATCGCGCTAGGGATTGTTGTGGCCGTGTCCCTGGTCACCTTGGTGCTGCGCAAGAAACTCGGTTCTAGCTTAGACGATGGAGAGCTCGTCGAGCCGGTGACACAGCAGAGCCAGCAAGCCTGACTCGATCACTGAACCCGTCTGTGCGCCAGGACCTCGCGAGCCGTGACGGGGCCGAACTCCCAAGGCAAGGAGAGATGGAACGTTGAGCCAAGTAGGGCAGGCAGTGGAGCCCTTCAAACTCTTCGGAGTGCAACACATATCGGCCTTACTCGCAGTCGTAGCGTTGTCGGCAGTGGCCTTTAAGATCGGACAGAGCCGATTCAGCGATCGGGCCAATCTGCTGGGGGGCTGCCTCTTTGCCATCTACGCCGTGGGACTTTGGAGCTTCAAGCTCAAGGACGGCATGGACTGGGGCTACGACCTTCCCCTGGCTCTGTGCGACATCACCTTTCTCCTGTGCCTGGCATGCTTTATAAAGCCAGTGCCCCTGTGGGTCACCCTCATCACCTATTGGGGTCTTGGCGGAACCCTGCAAGCTCTCATCACCCCCGACGTGGTCCAGGCCTTTCCCAGTCTCGAATTCACCATCTTTTTTGTTGGGCACTCGGTCATCGTTCTGGCCGTGTTCTTTCTCTTGGGACGAGTTCCGCACGATAGGTTGGCCGGTTGGCCCGGGCTCCGAGACAGCTTCCTGGGCCTGTTGCTCTACACTCTCGTCGCCGGTACCATCGATTTTGCCTTCAAGCTCAACTACGGCTATCTCAGAGAAAAGCCAGCCGGAGCCTCGATACTCGACCATTTCGGCGAGTGGCCCTACTACATCTTCGCAGGGCTGGCCTTAGGCTTTGCCATCTTTTTCGTCTTGTCATGGCTGCTCAAGTTCCTGCCCGCCACAGACTCAGCCAGCAGAGCCGTCGATCGATGAGCAAGTCATCCTCGCCTGAAGTCGAACTCTACCTGAGAAATCTTCGCCAGTGCGGCAGCGTGACCTCAGAGGGGCACTTCACCGTGGCGGGACCACGCGCGATCGGTAAGTTGGCAACCTTTCTCCTCTGCGAGGAGTCCGATTGGATTCTCAAGATCGTACAGGCGGCCTGCGCTGGGAAGGCGCCCGAGATCAGGATCAATCAAACCAGGCTCTCCACCCAGATTCATTTTGAAACGAGCTATTCCGTCGACCTATCCCGCTTTGAAAAGTCGCTCACCTCCGCCTGCGAATCCCCCCGACAACCCGGCCTCAAGGACCTCGAACTCGGTCTGCGAGCGGTGGGAATAGGCCAGCTGCGCGACTGGGTTGTCAAACTTTCTGTCGCCGAGGAGATCGCTCTGCTCAGTTGCGTGGAAGGCACCGTGTCTGCCGAACGCCTGCGCTGCGACTCGCCCCTGAAAAGCCGAACCGAAATCACCATTGGAGTGGCCTATCCCAAAGGCCAATCCGGAAAACTCGGCGGTATCATCCGGTTTGGAGAAGCGATCCAACAAGAGCATATGGCCCTGCTTCTCAAGGCCCGTGCTTGCCCTGTCCCTCTCTATTTGGACGGCCGGCGTCTGGACGATCTCAGCGAGTCCAAGATGGCAGCGGCCCTTGAGACACGAGCCTTTCTTGGCGTCAACGCTCCATCTTCGGCCTCGGAGAATGCTATCACCATTCCCCGAGCCATTGAAGTCTCCAAAGGCAAGATTCAAGATCGCTTCTGCTCTCACTCGCCTTTCTCGGTCTCACGATTTCCCCGCCATCGCCGAGCGACCTCGCTTCAGCGATGGTACTTCAACTATAGGACGACTCGCGAACCGAGAACCCAAGGCGGCTTCTCTTGCCAGCCCATCTCAGCGCCAAGTCGAGTCTATCTTGTCCGACACGGGGTTGTCGTCGGGCGGACCAGTATTGGGGTCTATCACCCTATCAGCGTGGATGTCTTTCTCAACGCGAACGATCTGCGAGGCGACCTCACGGGGCTGAACGTCAAAGCCACGGAAACCGAGATAGAGTTTGCCAAGGATGAGATTCGAGACTCGCGGCCCTTTCTTCGGCAAGTGCTCGATCAGTTGGGCCAACACACCTCCCGCCCCCTCAAAGACGACCTGATCCTCTACGGAGGGCTCGGCGCGCTCGGACTCATGGTCCCCCCTCTCGGCATCAAGGCGGTGGTTGGTGCAGTCTCCACCGTCTTCTTGGCCCGATCGGTCAAAAACCATCGCCTCATCGTGACAAACTGTGTGGAGCAACTCAGAGATTTTTGCCAGCGAACAGGCCCGGTCGACACCTAGAACCGCCCCCGTGAACTTTCCGGGGCTGTCTCGGCCGTAACATGCCGGAAACACCAGAGACCTCCAGTGAGACCCCTTTCCACCTCTCTGCCATTGCCCCCTGATATCTTCGCAGTGTCCATCGCCTCTACCCTGACACCTCGGGGGCTCACTCGACAGGGAGCCAGTGGTTTTCAGGTAAATAAGAAGAAGAGCGCAGTCGGTGGCTCGTTAGTAGTCCCATGAGAACGTTGTTAAAACCAGAACATATCGCTTCCTCTGCACCTCGAGAGAGAACCTCCCTTGGCTAAGAGTTACCTTGCCAGAGAGAGTGAGTCCCAGATGGAGCGCGACCGAGAGGCCGCCCGAGCCAGAAAGCTCAAGGTGTCCTCTAAGGCACTGGTCATCTTTGTGCGTCAACTCGCCATCATGCTGCGCAGCGGTATTCCTGTCACCTACGCTCTGGACACCTTGAGCAACCAGCCCGACTCTCGCGTCCTAGGCCAGGTGGTGGCCCGCCTCTCCAAACTCTTGGGAGAAGGCCACAAACTCTCCCACGCGATGAGTTACTTTCCCGGGGTCTTCGACCAAGTGTTCGTATCCATGGTCGCGATCGGAGAAGAGAGCGGACAACTCGATACCACCCTCGACCGCCTCGCGAGTTGGAAAGAACGGGACTTCAACTTGATGCGCATCGTCAAGGGTGCGCTCAGTTACCCGTCCTTCATCCTGGCCCTCACCTTGACCCTAACGTTCTTTCTGTTCTATGCCATTCTGCCGAATTTCTTGCGCATCTTTCAGGAGATGAAAGTCGAGCTCCCCTTCCCCACAAAGGTCACCATGCTCCTTACCGAGAGCGCTCAGAACCCTGGTGTCTGGCTGGTGGTCACAGCCATTGGAGTGGCCCTCTATGGATTGATCCGAGAGCAGTGGAAAAGCGATGAAGGTCGGGTCCGGATCTTTACCATTCTGCATGAGATCCCGGTGGCCGGGCGCCTCATTCGGCTGACCACCGTATCCCGCTTTGCCAGTGCCGTGGAGACCCTGATGGAGAGTGGCTTGGGCCTGCAGAAAACCCTGCGACTGGGAGGGCTGAGTTCGGGCAGTCCCATCGTCGAGTTGGCCTCAAAAGAACTCATCCAAAGGGTGCAGGATGGAGAATCCATCTCGGACTACGTTCTAATGAGGATCGACCTCTTCCCACCGGCCTTCGGTCAGTACCTGGCCACCGGAGAGGAGACCTCCCAGGTGGCCAGGATGATGGGGCAAGCAGCCATCATGCTCGACGAGGAGGTGACCTACAAAGTGGAAGCCTTAGGGGCCACCCTCGAGCCCCTTCTTTTGGGTGTGGTCGCTAGTATT
>CAZVVF010000596.1:0-3749 GCA_964630575.1 uncultured Burkholderiales bacterium
GGTTACCACACGACCTGTTTGGCCCACCTGATAGCGATGCTCTTTCCATCCTGCGTCAACCACCATACGGCTCGCTCCCACGGCTGCTTTGAGCGGCGCGGCCAGCTCATCGATAAGATGAAAGTTCTCAGGTCCTTTCAATCCTCGACCACCGGCCACCACAATCGCTGCCTCAGAGAGTTCGACCTCATTGCTCGAAGCCGCCTTGGCGGACGAATCGGTCAACTTGACACCATCAGCAGCACCGCTCAGGGCCAGATCTGAAACGGGCGCGTCGCCCCCGTCAGTGGAGATAGGCACGGCGTTGGGACGCAGAGTTGCCACCGAGGTGGCCCCGTTGAGTTTCACCCGGGCACGAACCTTACCAGCAAAGATAGGGCGAAGCGCTCGTGGCTGACCGTCGTCACCGAAACGCACCTCTATGCACTCACTGGCAAAAGCGGCCTTGAGCTTACCGGCCAACACACCGGCAAGTTCTTTCCCGTGAGTCGTGCCTGCGAGCAGAACCAGTCCCGGACTCTTGGCCGCGACCAACTCGTGAACGGTAGCCGCTCTCTGAGCCAAGCTGTAGCTCGCCTCTTCAACGTAGTGAATAGCGCTCGCTCCGGCAGAACCGGCCCCACTGGCTGCCTCCTTGGCACCCTTGCCAAAAAGAACGACATCGATCGAGTCTGCACCGGCTCTCTTGGCTTCGGAGACGCATTCAAGGGTTGCCTTGTTCACGCCATCGGCTGAAACTTCACCAACAACAATTGTAGCTTTACTCATATCTAAATCACCTTCGCTTCTTCTTTGAGGAGTCGAACCAACTCGTCGAGCTTTGCATCAATCGAGTCACCCTCGATGATTCTTCCGGGTGGTCTTTCGGGAGGAAGCTCAAGACTCTCAATCTCTAACTTGGCGAGAGACGCATCAATGCCCAAAGAGGCGAAATCCACGCTCTCGATCTTCTTCTTCTTGGCCTTCATGATCTGCATCAAAGAAGGGTAGCGAGGCTCGCCTCGTACTCCCTTTTCACCGCAGATGACCACTGGCGTACTGACCGAAAAGGTCTCGGTCGTCCCGCCTTCGATATCCCGCTGACAGGTAAGTTGGCCGCCGTCGACCTTGATGTCGGTCACCAGTCCTAGGTAAGGCACGCCGAGCTGTTCAGCAAGAATTGCACCAACCGCTCCGCGATCGGAGTCGGAGCCTTTGGTCGAAGTGAAGACAACGTCGAATTCACCCATCTTTTGGATCTGAGCCGCGAGGGCTGCAGCTACCACAAGGGCATCGTCGCTCTCGGCTCCATCGGTGTTGATATGAACGGCAGCATCGGCGCCTTTGGCAAGACTTGAGCGCAAGGCTTCCGTGCAACGACTAGGGCCCATCGAGATAGCAGTGACGCTTCCGCTGGTTTCCCCTTTGATCTGTACAGCGGCTTCTAAAGCATACTCGTCGTAAGGACCGATGATATACTTCACACCGTCTGTCTCAGTGGATTTTCCGTCGCCAGCAATCTTCACGACGGTTTCTGTATCAGGTGTCTGCCTGACGCAGGCAATAATTTTCATAGCGGCTTCTCCATTCTGCCCGTAGCGGCAACGTTAGCGTTGCTCGGACATTAAGCGGTGCAAGGCCCATTGGCTCTGCACAACTTACCTTCGGACCTCGCCGTTCGCTATCATAAGGCGAGGGCCTCCTGATTCCAGAAGGCCACCCAAATGGAGATTATTTTTTAAAATTCAAACCTGATAGATAGTGAATTCGGGGATCATTTTCTTCTGGTAAGCCAAACGGATCGGCTCATCGCCAGAGAGGTCGACGACGATCAGACCTTTGGGGTGAGCGGCCTGGCGCTTTTGCTCGGATTTCAAGTTACGATCGATGACAAGAACAGCTCCCCATAC
This sequence comes from uncultured Burkholderiales bacterium, assembly GCA_964630575.1. GTDB lineage: Bacteria > Vulcanimicrobiota > Xenobia > Xenobiales > JADMJV01 > JAEXNA01. The sequence goes on from CAZVVF010000596.1 coordinate 1,890, forward strand.
GACAGCATTAGCGGCCCATAACAAGGCCTGAATTGTGCGGTAATTTCCCATTGTGTGACTCCTTACTCAATCGAGAGTGTCCCGGAGTATTATCTCAGGTACTCATAAGGGACACAATAGGCAAATTGTCTCCGTCATGATGTAATTTGACTCACAAAAGTTCTCTTCGCCGAGGATTTTCACGTCGAAAAGCGCAAAACGTGGCATACTACATTCTTTGGAGGTTCGAAATGAAGGGCAAACACCTTGAGCCTGGAGGCTTCTGTTGGGCAGACGTCGCCGTCTCCGAGCCCAAAGTTATCCACCTTTTTTTCAGCCAACTCTTTGGCTGGAGTAGGAGGGTGCGTCCTACCGACGACGCCCAAGCCTATTCCATCATGACCTCACTGGGTCACCACGTCATGGGGATCTGCCACGTCGAAGAGGCAGAGCAAAGCCAATGGATGTCCTACCTTCTGGTGGAAGACCTAGCAGAGGCTACAGCCAAAGCTCAAGAATTGGGCGCCACCGTGGTCAACGAAAAGATCGAGATCTCGACGTTCGGAACCATGACTATTGTGCAAGACCCTAGCGGCGTTCTGTTCGCCCTGTGGCAGTCGAAACAGGGGGAATACAGCAAGCCTCGTCTACCCGGCCAAGTGGCCTGGTTTGAGTTGATGACCGACGAGCCCAAACTGGCTCAGGACTTCTATAGCCGGTTGGCTCACTGGACGGAGCAACCACAGAGCGACGATGAGTCCTTGACCGTTTTCTATCATCACGGAAAGCCGGTGAGCAGCCTCCGAAAGAAAGAGAGCCCCGAAATTCCATCCGCCTGGGTCGTCTACTTCCTGGTCGATGATTGCGATGAAACCGCAGCCAAGTGCGAAAGCCTCGGTGGCAAGGTCTTCCGCGCGAAGAGCGACTGTCCCCACCTCGGACGCTGCGCCCTTCTGCAAGACCCGAGCGGTGGCATCTTCGGTATCATAGCGGCCGAAAGTTAACATCGAAGGAATCTCCTAGAGCCCCTTAGGAAGTACCATGACCGGGTGGAGATTCGCTCGACAAGACCTTCGACAAGCGCTAGAAAAGTCGCCTTAACGGCGGCGGCGACCGCTTCCTCAGTGGGCCTGGCCCAGGGCTCAGCGAGACTCGTTGACAGCGTCTTGCTGTCCGGGGAACACTGCCTCTCAAGCGTTGCGGCTCCCTCCATCACAGCAGGCGCCACAAGCCTGATACAACACCTCGCTTCGCCCCCAGGCTTAGGCTTGACCACAGGTGCTGTGGCCGGCCTCACTCTCGCCAGTGGCGCCCTTTGGGGCGAGACCCCCCTCTCTCTAGACCACGAGCCCCTCTGGAAGCGAATCTTGCTAAAACCCAGCGTGAACCTCTACAACGACGGTATCGGGTTTCGCCACCGAATGGAGAGGGCCCGCTCGGCCGAGACCTTTGGCCAGGCCTTTTCAGAGGGAGCCAAGGCAGGCTTTCAAGTTGGATCCACGGTTGGGGGATCAGCCGGAAGAATCCAAGGCGCCCTCAGCGGCGGCATGATCGGATGGCGCCTATCGGGAGAGGCGCTCGGTTGGACCCAGCGTCTTCTCGAAACAGCCCCCCTACCCCCGCTCGCTCAGAGCTTGCTCCCGTTGGCCGTAGCCACCACCTGCGTGGTCGCCGGCCAAGCCCTCGGCTCTACGGTCGGTGGAGTGCTGGGACAGGTCGCCGGTGGCAGTGTGGTAGGAGTCGGCTGCGGATTGAGCGCCTCGCTCTCGCGGCGCTGACCGGCCCGAAAAGCGACGCGCAACCGATCGAAAAACCGGCCTTAACCCGTCTGGCGAGCCAGCTTCTGGAACTTGGTGTGGAACTCGCTGAGGGGATAGCTAA